>CAYTWJ010000004.1:19834-35779 GCA_964442055.1 uncultured Rhodospirillaceae bacterium
TGCGGCCGCAGATCATGCTCACCAGCGTCGTCTTGCCGGCGCCGTTGGGCCCGATCAGAGCGCGGATCTCGCCCGGCGCGAGCGCGAAGTCGACTTCGCTGACCGCGTTCAGCCCGCCGAAGCGCCGGCTCAAGCCGTGCGTGGTGAGCAGCGTCACGGCAGCCATGGCAGCCATTTCTCGCGCAGCGAGCCGAGGATGCCTCTGGGGAACCACAGCACGAGAAGCACCAGCGCGGCGCCGACGACCACCATGTAGGCTGAGGTGTAGCCGCTCGAGACGTCGACCAGGTAGAACATCAGCACCGTGCCAACCAGCGGCCCCAGCGCGGTGCCGACGCCGCCGACCAGCACCCAGAGCAGCGGGAAGATCGAATACTGGATCGAGGCGAAGGTGGCGCCGACATAGGCGAACAGCAGCGCATAGGCGGCCCCGGCCGCGCCCGACATCGTCCCCGACAGGGCGAGCGCCGCCAGCTTGTAGAGAAAGGTGTTGTAGCCCAGCATCATCGTCCGCTCCTCGTTCTCGCGCACGGCGACCAGCGTACGGCCGACGGCCGAGCGCACCACGCCGAGCGAGACGAGCAGGCAAGCCGCGAACACGGCCAGCGCCAGGTTGTAGCGCGTGACCGGATCGCTCAGGGCCAGCGCCTCGCCGCCGACGACCAGCCGCCGTGCCTCGGCCGCCAGCACGAAGCCCTCGTCGCCGCGGGTGAACTCGTTGAAGTAGAGCGTCGCCAGGAACGCGGCCTGCGCGAACATCAGCGTCACGATCATGAACGAGACGCCGCTGGTGCGGAGCGCGATCAGGCCGATGACGAGGGCCAGCGCCAGCCCGGCCGCGACCCCGGCCAGGAAGCCCAGGGGCACGCCGAAGCCGAGATGATGCACGCTGAGCCCGGCGCCGTAGAGGCCGGCGGCGAAGAACATGGCGTGGCCCAGGCTGAGGAGGCCGGTATAGCCCAGCAGCAGGTTGTAGCCGACGGCATAGGCCGCCATCACCATGATGCGGGCCAGCGTGGTGTGGTGGTAGGCGGGAAGGACGAACTGCAGGCCGAACAGCAGCGCGACCACCGCCGCGTGCAGAACGAGCGAGCGGCGCATTGCGCCCGCCGTCACCGGCCGCGCCCCCCGAACAGGCCGGCGGGGCGGAACACCAGCACCAGCGCCACCAGCAGCGTGGCCAGGATCTTGGCCAGAGTCGGCGAGAAGAAGACCGAGATCACGCCGTCGCTGATCCCGATCGCGAAGGCCGCCACCAGCGTGCCGCGCAGGCTGCCGAGCCCGCCGATGATGACGACGATGAAGGAGAGCAGCAGCGGATCCAGCCCCATCAGGTAATGCGCCTGCTGGATCGGCACGACCAGCACGCCGGCGACCGCCGCCAGCATGGCGCCGAGCGCGAAGATCAGCGAATAGACCCGCTCGACCGGGATGCCGAAGGTCTGCGCGGTCTCGCGGTCGAACTGGGTCGCGCGCATGACCAGGCCGATCCGGGTGCGCATCAGCGTGAACCAAGTGGCCAGCAGCATCGCCGCCGACGCCGCCACGACCACGAGCTTGTAGCCGGAATAGCCGAACCAGGGGAACTGCACGCGGAAGCTGATCGGCGCCACCACGGGCCGCGCGTTCGGCCCGTAGAAGGTCAGCACCAGCTGCTGGATGATGTAGAGCAGCCCGATGGTGGCGATGATGGTCGCCTCGGGCCCGTAGTTCAGCCGCCGCAGCACCAGGCGATCGACGGCCAGCGCCAGCGCGCCGACGACGAGCGGGCTGCCGACGGCGGCGACAAGAAAGCCTGCCGCCGGCAGGCCGGGCAGCAGGTTGCTGAACGCCCACGCGAGCACGGCGCCGAGCATGAAGAACTCGCCGTGCGCCACGTTGACCACGCGCATGACGCCGAATACCAGCGACAGCCCCAGCGCCGTCACCGCCAGCACGAAGGCGGCAACGGTCCCCTCCAGCAATGCCAGGAACAGATTGGGTCCCAGACTCAACGGCGGCGGCCCCGAAGGTGGCGCGCGCTACGATCAAGAACCGGGGAAAGCGAAAGCCGCCCTCCCCGGCCGGAACCGAAAGCCTGGCAACTGGCGCCGGCCCGGCCGCTACCGGGCGCGCGCCGTCGATCCGCCGCCATGCGCCGCTTAGAGGGCCATCTTGGTGTAGTCCGCCGCCGGCTCGTACATGCCGTCCTCGATGGCGGTGCGGTGCACGACGTCGAGCCGCTTGCCGCCGACCTTCGAGATGAACTGATGCCCGAAGGCCTGGTGGATCTTGCCGACGAACTTCTTGGTGCCCTGCGGATGCTGGTTGCTCTCCTTGAATTCCGTCATCTGCTCGACGGCCTCGATCAGCGCCGCCTTGTCCTTCGCCGTGGCCGCTTTGTAGCCGCTCTTCTCGACCGACGCCTTGATGACGTAGAGCGTCTCCCAGCAGCCGAACATGTGCGAATAGGTCGAGACGTCCTTGGGATCGCCGATCGCCGCCCCGGAATCGTTGACCCCCACCGCCTGGCGATAGAACTTGTCGTAAGGCGTCTGCTGCTTGCCGGCGTAGCGCGGCATCGCCTCCCAAAAATAGCTGCCATCGAGGAACTCGAGGCCCGGGCTGGCGATGTCGACGCCTTCGAGCGAATCGATGAAGCCGAAGAGCTGCGGTCGCTTGGTGCCGAAATGCTCGCCCATCTCCTTGACGAAGGTGAGCACGCCGGGGCCGACCATGACGTGATAGAGCACCTCGGTGTCGGCGGGGACGCGGGCGAAGTACTTGGTGAACGAGGTCTCGGTCGCAGGGATCGGGATCAGCGCCGCAATCGTGCCGCCCTGCTTGGCCAGCGCGGCCGAGAAATAGTCGCGGTGGTCGTGGCCGAAGGCGTAATCGGGGAAGATCATGGTGACCTTCTTGCCGAGGTTCTTGGTGATCCACGGCGCCATCGAGGTCACCTGGGCGCGCACGTCGGTGATGCCGGGCTGGAAGACGTAGCGGTTCAGCTTGCCCGAGGCGACGTGGTAGCCCTCGCTGACCACGAAATAAGGCATCTTGAGCTCGCCCGCGGTCGGCGCCGAGCCGACCACCACGTGCGAGAACAGGGTGCCGAACACGAAGTCGACCTTGTGCTGGGTGGCGAACTTGCCGACCACCTCGGCGCCGCGCTTGGGATCGGTGCCGTCGTCCTCGGCGACGATCTGCACCTGGCGGCCGGCGATGCCGCCGTTCTGGTTGATCAGCTTGACCGCGGCGGTGGTCACGCGCTCGTACCAGCGGCCATAGGTGGCGCCGATGCCGGTGCGGTGCACCTGGAAGCCGATCTTGAGCGGCTCGGCGGTCTGCGCCTGGATGTAACGCATCGTGCCCGGCAGCAGGCCGGTCGCCGCCGCGGCGCCCGCCGCCGCCCCCAGCCCCTTGACCACGCTGCGACGGGTGATGCGGCCGCGCTGGCCGCGGCCTGAGCTCGTCCTGGTGTCGGTCATCGCGCTGCCCCCTGTTTCAGGCTGTCGCTCGTCCTGGTTCATGGCCGCGCGGAACGCCGTGCTTGCGCGGCGATCACCAATATTCGTTTGCGTAAGAATAAACCACGCGGCCTGTCAAAAGACAATATCGGCGGTGGGCGTCAACCGGCGGTCGGCGCCGCCAGGAGCCAAAGCCCGAACCAGGTGTAGGCGATCATCAGCATGGCGAGGGGAAGCTGGCTCAGCAACGCCGCGCGCGTGTTGCCGATCCTGTCCATGGCGATGATGTGGGCGAGCGATACCGCCAGGATGTGGCCGATCACCACGCTGGCCGCCTGCGCCGCCCAGATGAGCGCGACGGCGTGATAGTCGGACAGGAACGACACCACCGCATGCCGCCCCGCCAGCCCGAGCAGGTCGCGGCCCTGGTCGAGCGGATCGTTGAACGCCAGCGCGGCATACTGCCCGTTGACGAGCAGGGTGGTCAGATAATGGGCAAAGTGGTAGCCGATCGAGATCGGCAGGATCGAGAGCACGAAGGCGCCGAGATCGCGCTTGAGCTCGCTCACGCGTCCGGCAAGCCGCGCGCCGAGCGCCACCGCCAGGCCGTAGGCGGCGGCGAGCGTCGCCCAGGTCGCGAGCAGGCCGAGCGAATTGCGCGCCATGACCGCGGTGCGGCCGGGAAATTCGAGCGGATTGATGCCGCCGAGCCCGAGCCACCAGAAGGTCTTGCTGAGGCCGTCGAAGGACACCGAGGCGAGCGTCAGCAGCACGAACAGCGCGCCGCCGAGCGGCAGCGCGTCGAGCCGCGCCAGCGCGGCGCCCGGATAGGCCAGGCTCAGCCGCGGCCGGCCGGGACGGTCCGGGCCCGACGCCTCGAGGCGCAGCGGCGAAAGCCTGGCGACGAAGCCGAAGAAGACCGAGAAGCATTCCGCCCGCGACAGCCATTCGCGCTCGCCGTAGAGCAGCATGCCGGTAAGCGTCGCCGCCGTGTAGGCCGCCACGGCGACCGCCAGCCGGGCCGGATTGTCGGGCGCCGGGTCGACCAGCTCGAACCAGGCGAAGGCCGCGAAGCCGATCACCGCCGGCCAGTAGCCGATCCGGGCCGGATAGGCCAAGGGCGGGCGCGCCAACCCTGTCGACAAGCGCAGCAGCCAGCGCAATATCCGATAGGGAGCGAGCCACGGATTGAACGCCGCCCAGAGGTCGCCGAAAAGCGCCTGCGCGACGGTGAGGCCGACCCACCACAGCGTCCAGACCACGAGCGGCAGCGGATTGGCCAGCGGATCGAGGCTTCCCCGCCAGCCTGCGACCAGCAGAAAGACAAGCACCAGAAATGAGGCGGCGCTCGGCGCCGTCGTCGGGATCGCCGGCATCTCGCCCAGGGCCCGGCGCGCGCCGGCGATGCGCCGCACCCGCTCCTGCGGCACCAGGAAGAGGACGAGGAACGAGGCCGCGACCGCGAGCGTGCCGCCGACGATGAAATAGCCGGTCGGCAGCAGCAGCACGAACGCCCGCTCGGTGGTGTGGGCCCAGGCCGGCGCCGCCAGGCCGCAGAGCAGGAGCGCCAAGCCCGCGATCAGCCAAGCGAGCACGCGCGAGCGCGCCCGGCCGGCACGGATTGTGCAAGCGGGAATGGCTTGTGCTCGCTGGTGTTGAGTAATCAGGTCTCGATCTCGTCGACGGCTGCAGGCGTCCCGCCGAGCCCGGCCGACAGACCCCCACGGACGGAATTGCCTCGTAAACTAATCGATGATCCGGTCCTGCGCCAACGCCGCCGAGACCTTTCCTGTCGGGCGGCCGCCGGCCCTGTCGGCAAGAGGGTCACAACCCGGCCTGGCCGCGCCCGATCCTCCGCATACGGCTGTTCCGCTGGCGGCATTTGCTCTGTATCGTCGCGCGGGACGAGGCCTCGACCGCGCGGGCAAGCCTGACGGAATGGCGCATCGTCCCGCCCACTAACTTTCCGACCGGCAGCTCGACACGATCATGGCCCGCTTCACCACCCGCCCGGAAATCCGCGGCAATTTCGGCGTGGTCGCCTCCACGCACTGGATCGCCTCGGCGGCCGCCTTCGGCGTGCTGGAACGCGGCGGCAACGCCTTCGACGCCGCGGTCACCGCCGGCTTCGTGCTGCAGGTCGTCGAGCCGCACCTGAACGGCCCCGGCGGCGACCTGCCGGCGCTGCTCTGGCAGGCGAATGCCGGGCGGATCGACGTGGTCTGCGGCCAGGGACCGGCGCCACGCGCCGCGACCATCGAGCGGTTCCGCGAGCTCGGTCTCGATCTCGTGCCCGGCTCCGGCCTGCTCGCCGCCTGCGTGCCCGGCGCCTTCGACGGCTGGCTGCGCATCCTGCGCGACTACGGCACGATCGAGCTGGCCGATGCCATGGCGCCGGCGATTCACTACGCCGCCGACGGCTTCCCCCTGGTGCCGCGCATCGTCGAGACCATCGCTACGGTCGAAGAGCTATTCACGATGGAATGGCCGAGCTCGGCCGCCCTCTGGCTGCCGGGCGGCCGGCCGCCGCGGCCATTCCAGACCTTCCGCAACCCGCCGCTGGCGGACTTCTACCGCAAGCTGGCGACGGTCGCGCAGGGCGCCGGGGGCAGCCGCGAGCAGCGCATCGAGGCGGTACGCCGGGCCTGGCGCGAGGGATTCGTCGCCGAGGCGATCGACCGCTTCTGCCGCACCACCGAGGCCATGGACGCCTCCGGCCGACGGCACCGCGGCCTGCTCACCGGCGCCGACATGGCGGGCTGGCAGGCAGGCATCGAGCGTCCCCTCACCCACGACTATCGCGGCTGGACGGTGGCCAAGTGCGGTCCCTGGAGCCAGGGGCCGGCCTTCCTGCAGCAGCTCGCCTTGCTCGACGGCTTCGACATCGAGCGGATGGAGCCGGAGGGGCCGGATTTCGTGCACACGGTGGTCGAATGCGCCAAGCTGGCCTTCGCCGACCGCGAGGCCTGGTACGGCGACCCCGATTTCGTCGAGGTGCCGATGGCCGACCTGCTCTCGCCGGCCTACAGCGCCGAGCGGCGGGCCCTGGTCGGCGCCACGGCGTCCTTGGCCTTGCGCCCGGGAAACCCCGCCGGCCAGGAGGCGCGGCTTGCCGCGGCGCGGGGGCCTGCCGCCCGGGCGGCCGGCGTCGGCGAGCCGACCGTCGGCCGGCTCGAGCCGGTGCCGAACCGCCGCGGCGCCGCCAGCGGCGATACCTGCCAGGTGGACGTGATCGACCGCTGGGGCAACATGGTGGCGGCGACGCCTTCCGGCGGCTGGCTGCAAAGCTCGCCGCTGATCCCGGAGCTCGGCTTTTGCCTCGGCACGCGCGCCCAGATGTTCTGGCTCGAGCCCAAGCTGCCGGGATCGCTGCTACCCGGCAAGCGGCCGCGCACGACGCTCTCGCCTTCGATGGCGCTGCGCGACGGCCGGCCGGCGATGGCCTTCGGCACCCCCGGCGGCGACCAGCAGGACCAGTGGTCGGTGCAGCTCTTCCTCAAGCATGTTGAGCACGGTCTCAACCTGCAGGAGGCGATCGATTCGCCCGCGTTCCACTCCGAGCATTTCCCGAGCTCGTTCTATCCTCGGGCCATGCGCCCCGGATACCTGGCGGTCGAAGGCCGCTTTTCCGCCCAGACCGTGGCCGAGCTGCGCCGGCGCGGCCACGAGGTCGAGGTCGGCGGCGACTGGTCCGAAGGCCGGCTCTGCGCCTGTGCGATCGAGGCGACACCCGAGGGCACTACGCTCAAGGCCGGCACCAACCCGCGCGGCATGCAGGGCTACGCGGTGGGCCGCTGAGAGATGCCGCGATGACCTGGTCGATCGTCGCCCGTGACCCCGCCAGCGGCGCCTTCGGCGTCGCGGTGACCACCAAATTCTTCGCCGTCGGCGCGCTCTGCCCGCACGCCGCCGCCGGGGTCGGCGCCCTCGCCACCCAGGCGCTGATCAACCCCACCTGGGGCCCGCGCGGGCTCGCTCTGCTGCGCGACGGCGCCCCGGCCGCCGATGTGGTGCGCATCCTGGTGGAATCGGACGCCGGACGCGAGACGCGCCAGCTGCACGTCGTCGATGCCGCCGGCCGCGTCGCCCAGCATAGCGGCAGCGCCTGCATCGGCTGGTTCGGCCAGCGCGCCGGCGCCGGCTTCTCGGTCGCCGGCAACATGCTGGCCGGAGAGGCGGTGGTCGATTCGACCTTCGCGGCCTTCGCAGCCACCACCGGCCGGCCGCTCGCCGAACGCTTCCTCGACGCCCTCGATGCCGGCCAGGCTGCCGGCGGCGACAAGCGCGGCAAGCAGTCGGCGGCGCTCGTCATCTACTCGAGCGAGGATTACCCCGAGCTTTCGCTGCGGGTCGACGACCATCCCGAGCCGCTCGTCGAGCTGCGCCGCCTCTACCGGCTGTCGCTCGGCCGTTTCGCCGCCTTCCGCGCCTTCATGGCCACCCGCGCCGAGCCGTCCGGCGTCTTCGACCGCACACTCATCGAAGCCGAGGTCCAGCGCCGCGAGGCAGAGCTCGCGGAGGGCGTCTGATGGCGCTGCTCGAGGTCGAGGACCTGCACACCTATTTCGCCGTCGACGGCAGCGAATTCCGCGCCGTCGACGGCGTCAGCTTCGCCATCGACAGCGGGCGGACCCTCGGCATCGTCGGCGAATCCGGCTGCGGCAAGTCGGTGACCTCGCTCGCGGTGATGGGGCTTGTGCCGAGCCCGCCCGGCCGCATCGCCGGCGGCGCGATCCGCTTCGAGGGGATCGACCTGCGCGCCCTGCCCGATCGCCGGCTGCGCGATCTGCGCGGCAACCGGCTGGCGATGATCTTCCAGGAGCCGATGACCTCGCTCAACCCGGCCTTCACCATCGGCGACCAGATCATCGAGGGCCTGGTGCGTCACAAGGGGCTCCCCCGCGGCGAAGCGCGCCGGCAGGCGATCGAGATGCTGCGCCGGGTCCATATCCCTGCGCCCGAGCAGCGCATCGACGACTATCCGCACCAGCTCTCGGGCGGCATGCGCCAGCGGGCGATGATCGCCATGGCGCTGGCCTGCGGGCCGCGGCTGCTGATCGCCGACGAGCCGACCACCGCCCTCGACGTGACCGTGCAGGCGCAGATCCTCGACCTCTTGCGCGAGCTGCAGCGCGATTTCGGCACGGCCATCCTGCTGATCTCGCACGACATGGGCGTGATCGCCGAGATGGCCGATGATGTGGTGGTGATGTATTCGGGGCGCGTCGTCGAGCAGGCGCCGGTGGCGTCGCTGTTCGAGGGCCCGCAGCATCCCTACACCGTCGGGCTGCTCGGCTCGATCCCGCGGCTCGAGCAGGAGCAGGAACGCCTGCCGGCGATCGAGGGCAACGTGCCCGATCCCCTTGACATGCCGGCAGGCTGCCGTTTCCACCCGCGCTGCCCGCTCGCCGACGCGCAATGCCGGGCCGAGGCGCCGCCGCTCAGGGCGGTTGCGCCCGCGCACGCGACCGCCTGCTGGAAAGCGCCGCTGTGACCGCGCCGCTGCTCGAAGCGAAGGACCTGACCAAGCGATTCGTCGCGGCGCGCAGCTGGCTCGGCGCGCCGGTCAAGCATGTGAGCGCCGTCGAGGGGATCAGCCTGTCGGTTGCCCCGGGCGAGACCCTGGGCCTGGTCGGCGAATCCGGCTGCGGCAAGTCCACCGCCGGGCGGCTGGTGCTGCGCCTGATCGAACCGACAGCCGGGTCGATCCGCTTCGCCGGCGAGGAGATAGCGCATCTCAAGGGGCAGGCGCTGCGCCGCCTGCGCCGGCACATGCAGCTCGTCTTCCAGGACCCCTACGCGTCGCTCAATCCGCGCATGACGGTGGCCGACACGCTGGCCGAGCCGCTGATGCTGCACGCCCTGGTGCCGCCGGCCCGCCGGCGGGAGCGCGTGGCCGAGCTGCTGCGCCTGGTGGGCCTGTCGCCCGACCATGCCCGCCGCTATCCGCACGAGTTCTCGGGCGGCCAGCGGCAGCGCATCGGCATCGCCCGCGCGCTGGCGGTCGAGCCCGAGCTGATCGTCTGCGACGAGGCGGTGTCGGCGCTTGATGTGTCGGTGCAGGCGCAGGTCCTCAACCTGCTCAAGGACCTGCAGGCCCGGCTCGGCGTCGCCCTGATCTTCATCGCCCACGACCTGGCTGTGGTGCGCCACATCGCCCACCGGGTGGCGGTGATGTATCTCGGCCGCATCGTCGAGGTCGCGCCGGCGCGCGAGCTCTATGCCGGGCCGCGCCACCCATACACGCGCGCGCTACTCTCGGCCATCCCGGTGCCGGCGCCGGGCGCGGCGCGCCGGCGCATCATCCTTGCCGGCGACGTGCCGAGCCCGATCGACCCGCCGCCCGGCTGCCGTTTCCATACCCGCTGCCCGTTCGCCGAGCCGCGCTGCCGCAGCGAGGTGCCCATGCTTGCCGGCGACGGCCATCAGGTCGCCTGCCACCGCTGGCGCGAGCTGCCGGCGGAGCCGGCGATCGCGCACCCCGTCGCGGCGAGCGGCCGGGAGCGTCTGGCGCACCTGCAGGCCCGTTTCGCGGAGGCGGCCCGCCGCGCCGCCATGTCAGGACTTGGCAACCAACAGGAGGGAAGGACACCATGATCAAGAGAACCGTATTGGCGGCGCTGCTCGCGCTCGCCGCCGCCGCCCCGGCCGGGGCGCAGACCCTGCGCTTCGGGCTGGCCGAGGACCCCGACGCGCTCGACCCGACGCTGGCGCGCACCTTCGTCGGCCGGGTGGTGTTCTCGGCGCTCTGCGACAAGCTGATCGACATCACGCCCGACCTCAAGCTCAAGCCGCAGCTCGCCACCGAATGGAGCTGGTCGCCCGACAACACGGTGCTGACCATGAAGCTGCGCCCCAACGTCGTCTTCCACGACGGCGAGAAACTCAACGCCGCCGCGGTCAAGTACAACATCGAGCGGCATCTGACGATGAAGGGCTCGCAGCGCCGCGGCGAGATTTCGGCGGTCAAGTCGGTCGACGTGGTCGACGACCTGACCGTGCGCCTGAACCTGTCGGCGCCGTTCGCGCCGCTGCTGGCCCAGCTCACCGACCGCGCCGGCATGATGGTCTCGCCGAAGGCCGCCGAGGCGCTCGGCGACAAGTTCGCGACCGCGCCGGTCTGCACCGGCCCGTTCAAGTTCGTCGAGCGGGTGGCCCAGGACCGCATCGTGCTGGAGAAGTTCGAGCAGTACTGGGACAAGGACCGGGTCCACTTCAAGCGCCTCGAGTTCCGCCCCTTCACCGACGCCTCGGTGCGGCTTGCCAACCTCAAGGCCGGGCAGCTCGATCTGCTCGAGCGGCTGGCCGCCACCGACGTGCCCGAGGTGCGCAAGGACAGCAAGCTCAAGCTCGGCTCGATCACCGAGCTCGGCTACCAGGGCATCACCATCAACGTCGGCAAGAGCGACAAGGCCAAGTCGGCGATCGGCTCGAGCCAGAAGGTGCGCGAGGCGTTCGAGCTGTCGCTCGACCGCCAGGCGATCGTCAACGTGGTGTTCAACGGCGAGTTCCAGCCCGGCAACCAGTGGCTGCCGCCGACCAACCCCAACTACATCAAGAGCGTCCCGATCCCGAAGCGCGACGTCGCCAAGGCCAAGGCGCTGCTCAAGGAAGCCGGCACGCCCAACCCGGTGGTCAACCTGATGACCCCGACCACCTCGGACGCGCAGAACGTGGCGCAGGTGGTGCAGGCGATGGCCAAGGAGGCGGGCTTCGACGTCCGCATCCAGGCCACCGAGTTCGCCACCTCGCTCAACCTGGCCGACAAGGGCGACTTCGAGGCCTACGTGCTGGCCTGGAGCGGGCGCACCGATCCGGACGGCAACATCTACAACTTCGTCGCCTGCAAGGCGCCGCTGAACTACGCCGGCATCTGCAACCCGGAGGTCGACCGGCTGCTCAAGGAATCGCGCGAGACCAACGACCTCGAGAAGCGGCGCAAGGCCTGGGAAGCGGTCGGCAAGATCACGCTGACCGAGCGGCCGATCGTCTACCTGTTCCACCGCAAGTGGCTCTGGGCCTACACCAGCCGGCTCGCCGGCTTCCAGGAGTACCCCGACGGGCTCTTGCGCTTCCAGGGCATGAAGCTCAACTGACCGGGCAATGGGCGGCGCGGGCCGCAGCCCGCGCCGCCTGCCCCTTTTATCCGTATCCGCAATGCTGCGCTTCCTGCTTCGCCGCCTGGCCATTCTCGTCCCGACGCTGCTGTTCGTGTCGATGATCATCTTCGGCCTGCAGCAGCTCCTGCCCGGCGACCCGGCGATCGCGCTCGCCGGCGAGGAGCGCGACCCCGAGGTGATCGAGCAGATCCGCGAGAAGTATCATCTCAACAAGCCGCTGCCGGTGCGCTACCTGATCTGGATGGGCGGCGTCCTGCAGGGCGATTTCGGCGTCTCGATCCGCATCCAGAAGCCGGTCGGCGATCTCCTGCTGGAAAAGCTGCCGGTGACCATCGAGCTGGCGGCGCTGGCCATGCTGGTGGCGCTGTCGATCGGCATCCCGATGGGAATCATTTCGGCGCTGAACAACGGCCGCGCCCCCGATTACGTCGCCAACGTCGTCGGCCTATGGGGCCTGTCGACGCCGAATTTCTGGCTCGGCATCATGCTGATCCTGCTCTTTTCCGTGCAGCTCGGCTGGCTGCCGGCGTCGGGCTACGTGCCGCCGGCCGAGGATCTCGTCGCGAACCTGCAGGCGATGATCATGCCGGCCTTCGTGCTCGGCAACAACATCGCCGCGGTGATGATGCGCCACACCCGCAGCGCCATGCTGCAGGTGCTCTCGAGCGACTACATCCGGACCGCGCGGGCCAAGGGCCTCTTGGAGCGGACCGTGATCGGCAAGCACGCGCTGCGCAACGCCTCGGTGCCGGTGATCACGCTCGGCGCGCTGGAATTCGGCCAGCTTCTTTCGGGCGCGGTGCTGACCGAGCAGATCTTCTCGGTGCCCGGCTTCGGCAAGCTGATCGTCGACGCGGTGTTCAACCGCGACTACGCCGTGGTCCAGGGCGTGGTGCTGTGCACGGCGACGGCCTACATCGTGCTCAACCTGCTGGCCGACCTCGCCTACTTCCTGGTCAATCCGAGGCTGCGCGGATGAGCGCGGCGGCGATCGAGGGCGCGGCGGCGGTGCGCCGCGAGCAGAGCCCGGCCCGGCGGGCCTGGCGGCGGCTGGTGAAACGGCGCGGCGCCGTGGTCGGCCTCGCCGTGGTGGTGTTCTTCGTGCTGGTCGCCGCCTTCGCCGGCGGCGTCGCGCCGTTCGATCCCACCGTCACCGACTGGGGCGCGGTGCGCCAGGCACCCTCGTTCGCCCACCTCTTCGGCACCGACGAGATCGGCCGCGACGTGCTGTCGCGGGTGATCCACGGCGCGCGCGCCTCGCTCCTCGCCGGGGTGATCTCGGTCGCGCTGGCCCTCGGCCTCGGCATCCCGGTCGGCCTGGTGTCGGGCTATGCCGGCGGCTTCGTCGACGGCCTGCTGATGCGGCTGACTGACGCCATGCTGGCGGTGCCGTTCCTGATCCTCGCCATCGCGCTGGCGGCGTTCCTGGGCCCCAGCCTCGGCAACGCGATGATCGCCATCGGCCTGTCGGCGACGCCGATCTTCATCCGCCTGACCCGGGCCCAGGTGCAGGCGGCGCGCGTCGAGGACTATGTCGAGGCGGCGCGCGCCGTCGGCAACCCGCCGCTGCGCATCGTGCTGCGCCACATCCTGCCCAACATCGTGCCGGCGCTGATGGTGCAGGCGACGCTGACCATCGCCGCGGCGATCATCGCCGAGGCGAGCCTGTCCTTCCTCGGCCTCGGCCAGCAGCCGCCGGCGCCGTCCTGGGGCAGCATGTTGAACACCGCCAAGAACTACCTGACCCAGGCGCCGTGGATGGCGGTGTGGCCGGGCTTGTCGATCTTCCTCGTCGTGCTGTCCTTCAACCTGCTCGGCGACGGCCTGCGCGACGCCCTCGACCCGCGCCACCGCAACTGAGCGCGCAAGGTCGGGTGCCGGTGGCTCGCGGGCCTTTTCCCCCGCCCCCGATGCTGCCATGCTGCCGTCGACCGCCGGTCCTGCCGCCGAGGGTGCATGTCAAGCCCCGAGTCCGTGATTCTGGTCGACGAGCGCGACGTCGCGGTCGGCACCTGCGAGAAGCTGGAGGCGCACCGGCGCGGCCTGCTGCACCGGGCCTTCTCGGTCTTCCTCAAGGACGCCGACAACCGTGTCCTGCTGCAGCGCCGCGCCGCCGGCAAGTACCATTCGGCTAACCTGTGGGCCAACTCCTGCTGCGGACATCCGCGCCCGGGCGAGGATGTGTTGCCGGCCGCGGGCCGGCGCCTGACCGAGGAGCTCGGCATCGTTTGTCCGCTGCGCTGGGTGCGCAGCCACCGCTACCGGGCGGCGGTCGGAGCCGACATGACCGAAGACGAATTCGTCCACATCTTCTGCGGCGCTCATGCCGGCGCGGCGAGCCCAAACCCGGCAGAGGTCGCCGAGTGCCGCTGGGTCCCGGCCAGTGCCCTTGCCGCCGAGATCGCCGCGGCGCCTGAGCGCTACGCGCCCTGGCTGCGCGATTACGTGCAGAGCTTCGGCGACGAGATCGCCGCCTGGGCACCCTCGTCCTGCTCGCCTGGCCGCTGAAGAATCCGCTGGCAAGCGCCCGATCCGGCATGCGAAAATTCGCCGTCGCCCGTGGTGCGACCGCCGCGCTCCGGTCCGCCCGAGGCGCGGCGATATAATGTTAAGCCCGGCCCAACCGGGTACCTCGCGAAAGAGCCGGGGAAAATGAACGGGGAGGAGTTCAAGTCCTTGATCGCGCCGCGGCTCGCGGCGGAGGGCCGCGCATGGCTCGATCGCCAATGGCCGAGCGCGGCCGCGCCGCCCGTCCTGACCCGCTTTCGCGCCGCTTTCGCCGGCGCTCCGCGCCGGCTGGGGGCCGAAACCTCCGCCGCCTCAGCCGGCCAGCTCGAGGCGTTGCGCCGCGCCGGCGTGGTCGCACCGGAGCGCTGGCCGCTCGACCAGCTCGCACGCGTGGCCTTGCTGCGGGCGGCGGCCGAGGCGCTGCCAGCGGCCGAGCGCGCGCCGTTCGTGCGCCAGGTCTACCTGCGCGGCGACTATCGCGAGTAGGCGGCAGTGCTGCGGGCGCTGCCGCTCTTGCCCGCGGCCGCGGACCACCTGGCGCTGGCGATCGACGCCTGCCGCACCAACGTCATCGACGTCTTCGAGGCGATCGCCTGCGAGAACCCCTATCCGGCGGCGCATTTCCCCGAGCTCAATTTCAACCAGCTGGTGATCAAGGCGGTGTTTCTCGGCCTGGCGGTGGCGCGCATCGCCGGGCTCGACCGGCGCAACAATTCCGAGCTCAGGCGCATCGCGCGCGATTTCGCCGCCGAACGGCGCGCCGCCGGCCGCACCGTGCCCGGCGATCTCGATCTGATCCTGGCCTAGAGCCTGTGAGGACAGAAACCATGAAGATGATGGACCATCACATCCACATGACCTCGCGGACCACCGACGACTACCAGGCGATGGCCGCTGCCGGCATCGTCGCGGTGGTCGAGCCGGCCTTCTGGCTCGGCCAGCCGCGCACCCATGTCGGCACCTTCGAGGACTACTTCCTGTCGCTGGTCGGCTGGGAGCGCTTCCGCGCCAAGCAGTTCGGCGTCCGCCACTTCTGCACCATCGGCCTCAACCCCAAGGAGACCAACAATCCCGATGTCGCGGCGGGAGTGATGGAGCTGCTGCCGATCTACCTCGAGAAGGACGGCGTGGTGGCGGTGGGCGAGATCGGCTTCGACGACCAGACCGCGGCGGAGACCAAATATTTCGAGCAGCAGATTCAGCTGGCCATCGATTTCGGCCTGCCGGTGCTGATCCACACCCCGCACCGCGACAAGAAGGCCGGCACCAGGCGCAGCATCGACGTGGTCAAGGCGAGCGGCCTGCCGGCCGAGCGCGTGCTGATCGACCACAACAACGAGGAGACCCTGCCGATGACGCTGAACAGCGGCTGCTGGGCCGGGCACTCGATCTACCCCAACACCAAGATGGACGAGCACCGCATGGTGTCGCTGGTCCAGCGTTACGGCACCGAGCGCATCACCATCAACAGCGCCGCCGACTGGGGCGTCAGCGACCCGCTCAAGGTGGCCAAGACGGCTGCCGCCATGCGCGTCGCCGGCATCCCCGAGGGCGACATCGAGACCGTGGTCTGGCACAACCCGGTCGCCTTTTTCGCGCAGAGCGGCCGCCTCGATCTGGGCGAGCACGGCGCGCGGACCCGCATCGACCAGCGCGAGCTGTGGGAGGGCAATTCCGTGCTGCGCGGCCAGGCCCCGGTGGTCGAGCCCGCCGACTGAAGCGGCACGCGGCGCGCAGCCCCGTTCCCTTCGACGCCGGCGACATGCACCGAACGGTCGTCATCCTCATCGTCGGGCTGACCCCGGCGCTGATCGGCGCGAACACGCCGAACCTGCGCCGGCTGGCCGACCGCGGCGGCGCCCGGCCCCTCC
>CAYTWJ010000005.1:0-28978 GCA_964442055.1 uncultured Rhodospirillaceae bacterium
CATCGAGGCGAAGCCGACGGCGACGCCGAGGAACCAGGACCCCGTCTCGTCGGCGACGGTGAAGCCGAGATAGGCGCCCAGCATGTAGAGCGAGCCGTGCGCCAGGTTGACGTTACGCATCAGCCCGAAGACCAGCGTGAAGCCGCTCGCCACCAGGAAATAGAGCGCGGCGAGCGTGAGCCCGTTGAGGAACGTATGCAGGAAAAGCCGCATCGTGCCGCCGCGAATTGCCGCCTCAGACCGCGATCCGCGCCCGTTGCGGGGTCATTTCCGGAGCGCGATGGAAGACACCATCCTTCATCACCGCGAGCAGGCGGTCGCGCTCCTGCAGGATGCGGATGTTGGAAACCGGGTCGCCGTCGACCAGGATCAGGTCGGCGAGGTAGCCGGGCTTGACCTGGCCGAGCTCGCCGGGCCGGCCCATGATCTCGCCGCCGAGCTTGGTCGCCGACACGATCGCCTCCATCGGCGACATGCCGAGCAGGTTGACGAAATATTCGAGGTCGCGGGCGTTGGTGCCGTGCGGCGTCCAGGCGAAGCCGTAATCGCCGCCCGGCAGCACGCGGATGCCGCGCCGGTGCATCTTCTTCAGGCCGTCGACGGCGATCTCGAGCTCGCGCTTGTACTGCACCGCCAGCGGCGAATCCGGCTTGATGCCCCAAGGCGAGGCGTCCTGCGAAGTGCGCACCAGCCAGGCCAGTCCCGGAGCGACGAAATGCTTGTGCTTGTTCGCCTCGAGCAGATCGAGCGCCTCCTCGTCTATATAGGAGCCGTGATAGATGATCTCGATGCCGTGGCGGATGCACATCTTGACCGATTCCGCCGAGCGCGCATGGGCGCAGGCCCGCACTCCGCGACGGCGCGCCTCGGCCACCGCCATGGCGCATTCCTCGTCGGACATCGGCGTTTCGATGGCGGCGACGCCGGCGATCTCCTCGCCCGAGAGGTTGAGCTTGATCAGATCGACGCCGTACTTGATGAACATGCGGACGGCACGCCGCATCTCCTCGGGCCCGCTGACGATCACGCCGAAGCTGAGGCCCGGATGATCGATGTGCGGCGGCGTGGTGTCGCCGAGACCGCCCAGCGTGGCGATTTCCTGGGTGTTGGCCAGATAGCGCGGCCCCGGGATCTGCCCGGCGTTGATCGCATTGCGGATCACCACGTCGAGCCGCGGCTTGGCGGCGGCGGCGCCGACGCAACTGGTATAGCCCATGTCGAGATAGATCTTGGCGACCGACGCCGCCCATAGCGTGTGCTCCTCGGGCGGCATGCGCTGGATGGCGTCGAGGCTCGGCTGGTCGTTCCAGCTGAAATGGGTGTGGGCATCGCAGAGGCCGGGCATCAGCGTCGCGCCGGCGCCGTCGATCACCGTATGGCCGTTGCCCGGCACGGTCCGGCTGCCGCGGCCGACATGGCGGATGCGGTTGCCCTGGACCAGGACCTCGCCGGTATAGGGGTACTCGCCCGAGCCGTCGAGTATGCGGACATTCGTGAACAGCACGTTCGCCATCTCACCGTCCTCCTTCGCCGATCGGTCGCGCGCTCATCGCGCGCGTCCCGAGTAGAAACTCCTCATCGCCTCGCTCACCTCGCGGGCGCGTTCGAACGTCAGCCAATGGCCGCAGCGGTTGAGCACCACGACCTGCGCACCTTCGATGCGCTCGGCCATGGCCCGCGCGCCGGATGCGGGCGCCACCACGTCCTCGTCGCCGGCAACCAGCAGCGTCGGGCACTTGATGGCGGCGGGGTCGGCGGCCTGCGCGCCAGCCAGGGCCTCGCAGGTGCGGGCATAGCCCTCCGCGTCCTGGCGCATCAGCATCTCGCGCACCAATGCCGCGGCGACCGCGTTCTGCGCCCTGGTGTCCGCCGAGGTCGCCGCCTGGACGACCGCGTCGGCGATGTCGGCCATGCCCTCGGCGCGCGCCTTGGCCGCGCGCTCGCGCAGGCGCTGGCGCGCCGCATCGGGCGGCGCCGCCAGCGGGCCGAGCAGCAGCAGGCTGCGCGCCAGGCGTGGCTGCTGGGTGGCGAGATGCTGGCAGACGATGGTGCCCATCGAATGGCCGACGAGGTGGGCCCGCTCCACGCCCAGCACCCTGGCCATGCGGACGACCGCGTCGACGAAGCCCTGGATGCTGAGCGTCCCGCCCGCGGCCGAGCGCCCCGAGCCCGGGAAATCGGGGCGGATGGCGCGCAAGCCGCGCAGCGTCGGCATCTGCGGGGTGAAGGTGTTCGAACTGCCGCCGAGCCCGTGCAGCAGGATCACGGCGTCGCCCTCGCCGTCGATCTCGACGGCCATGCGCTCGACGATCTGGGTGCTCATGCGCCGACCTTGGCGCGTGCCCCGGCCGCCGCCGCGGCCGGATGCGCGGCGACCGGGTTCTCGAGGCTGCCGATGCCGTCGATCTCGATCCGCACGACGTCGCCCGGCTCGAGATATTTCGGCGGGTCGAAGCCGATGCCGACGCCGGCGGGGGTACCGGTGGCAATGATGTCGCCCGGCAGCAACGTGATTCCGGCCGAGATCGTCTCGATCAGCGTCGGGACGTCGAAGATGAGGTCGCGGGTGTTGGCGTGCTGGCGTCGCTCCCCGTTCACCCAGCAGGAAACCCAGGTATCGGCGAGATCGATTTCATCCGCCGTCACCGCCCAAGGCCCCATCGGGCAGAAGCCGTCCTGCGACTTGCCGATCAGCCACTGCTTGTGCCGGCCCTGGAGGTCGCGCGCCGTGACGTCGTTGACGATGGTGTAGCCCCAGACATGGGCCATCGCCTGCTCGCGGCGGATGCCGCGGCCGCCGCGGCCGATGATCACGCCGAGCTCGGCCTCGTAGTCGACGGCGCGGGAAACGCCGGCATCGACCGGGATGGGGGCGCCCGGCGGGCTGACGCATTCGGGAACCTTGGAGAAGATGATCGGCGCCTCGGGCACGGCGCCGGCAGCGGCGCTCGAATCGAAGCCGCTGCGCGCGAACTCGTGGGCGTGGTCGAAATAGTTCTTGCCGACGCAGAAGATGTTGCGCCGCGGCCGTGGCAGCGGCGCTTCCAGCGCCGCGGTCCCGAGCGGAATCGGCGGTTCGCGCGCGGGCAGCGGCTCGCCGCGCAGCGCGCCCTCGATCACCGCCAGCGCGCCCGTTTCGGCGGCAGCGGAATCGAGACGCAAGGGAGCGATCTGCCGCGCCGCAGTATCGACGACGCCGACGCGACGCCCCCCGCCCTGCCGAAACACTGCGATCTTCACGCCCTCTCCCTGAACCAATGTTGAACCATTAGTCTTTCCTTGTTGGCGCATGCTTGCAGGCGCACTCGGCGATGTCAACAGACACCGCAGGGTTTGCCAGGTTCGCTGCCGGTCGAGGAACTAGGGTGGTTGCGGTAGCCTGGCAAATGGTTCAGAATTGGTACACGGAACGCAAGACGGGGACGCTGTCATGGAATACGCTTCCGCCCACCGGATCGAACTCGCGCTTCGCCACAAGATCCAGACCGGGAGCTGGGAGGCCGGCCGGCAGCTGCCGGCCGAGCGCGTGCTCGCCGGGGAGTTCGGGGCCGCACGCAACACCGTGCGCCGGGCCCTGGCGGCGCTGGAGGAAGCCGGCTACATCAGCCGCCATATCGGCCGCGGCACGTTTGTCAACGCGATCGCCTCGCCGCGCGGCGATGGACTGATCGCCCGCTTGCGAGATGCCAGCCCGGCCGACGTGATGGAGATGCGCCTGATCATCGAGCCGCAGGTCGCGGCGCTGGCCGCTACCCGGGCGAGCGGGGCCGACATCGAGGCGATCGAGACCTCCCTGCGCAACAGCCTCGCCGCCAGGGGCATCGCCGAGTTCGAGCACTGGGACGGCAAGTTCCACCTCGCGGTGGTGGCCGCCAGCAAGAACGCGCTGCTCGCCGATCATTGCCATGCCATCAACGAGGTGCGCAACCAGCCGCGCTGGTACCAGCTGAAGAAGCGCTCGCTCACGCCCGAGCGCCGCGTCGCCTACGACAAGCAGCACTCGGCGATCGTAACGGCGCTGCGCGAGCGCGATGCCGAACGCGCCGCGCAGACCATGCGCGCCCACCTGCTCGACGTGCAGCGGAGCATGACCGAATTCGAGCGGTAGCCCGGCGTGCCGTCGGGCGCGTCAGGCATCGCGCTGATGTCGATGCCGGCACGAAGCGTCCGGCGACGGCCGGTGAATCCAATGCGGCCGCCTCCTGTCCGCGAATGCTCGCCAGGAGGACGCGTGTATTCTTGGGCAAAGACACGCGCAGATGCGGCCCGCTCGGCGTGGAGCGGGCGGTGCGCCCGACGCGGAAGTAGAAGTAACCGATCGGTTACCTTCGTATTGACAGCCGACCGAGTTGGCGAAATCCTTGTGGCGGTGTTTTCAAAAAATCGCGGGGAGGACAAGCAACCGTGACCAGCGTCAGAGCATTGCTCGCGGCCGCGCTCCTGGTGGGGGCGGCCGCGGCCTGGCCGGCCCAGGCCCAGTGGAAGCCGGAAAAGCCAATCACCGTCATCGTGCCCTGGGCAGCGGGCGGCGCCACCGACCAGGTGACGCGCGTCACCGCGAGCGAGCTCGAAGGCGTGCTCGGGCAGAAGATCGTGGTGGTCAACCAGCCGGGCGCATCGGGCTCGATCGGCAAGAAGAACGCCGCCGAGGCGCCGCGCGACGGCTACACCTGGACCGCCGGGGCGCCGAAGCAGCTCGGCACCTACAAGCTGCTCGGCCTCTACGACACCGCGCTCTCGGACTGGCACATCTTCCTCACCGTCACCAACGTGGCGGTGGTATCGGTCAATCCAAACAGCCCGTACAAGACCTTCGACGATCTGCTGGCGGCACTCAAGGCGAAGCCCGGCCAGATCACGGTGGCGACCGCCGGCGCCTCGTCCTCGGGGCATCTGGCGATGGAGGCGATCGCCCAGTCGACCGGGCTGAGCTACAAGCACGTCACCTACGACGGCGGCAATCCGGCGGTGATCGCCGCCGTCGCCGGCGAGACCGAGGTGACGACCCAGCTCGCCACCGAGCAGTCCGAGATGCTGCGGGCGAAGCGGCTGCGACCGCTCGCCGTGGTCGCCCCCGCCGCCATCGAGCTCGCCGGCGTGGGGCGCATCGAATCGGTGCGCAAGTGGATTCCCAAGGCGCCCGACGTGTCGACCCATTTCGGCCTGATCGTGCCGAAGGGTGTGCCGCAGCCGGTCATCGCAACGCTGGAGAACGCCTGGCGGAGCAAGATCGCCCAGTTGGCGGCGCTGAAGAAGTACGCCGACGAGCGCGGCGCGATCTTCGACCCGGCATTCGGCGAGGAAGCCCACAAGAAGGTGTGGCCGACCATCCAGGCCGACGCCTGGATGCTCCATGCCGCCGGGCGGCTCAAGATGTCGCCGGCCGACGTCGGCATCGCGAAACCCTGATCGAACGCAAGGGAGGAGATCATGCAACGCGCAATTGTGACCCTGGCGGCGGCCGTCGCCGCCCTCGGCCAGTTCGCCGCCGCGACGCCGGCCGCGGCGCAATGGAAGCCGGACAAGCCGATCACCGTCATCGTGCCGTGGGCGGCGGGCGGCTCGACCGACCAGGTGACGCGCGTCACCGCGGCCGAGCTCGAGGCCGTGCTCGGGCAGAAGGTGGTGATCGTCAACCAGCCGGGCGCGGCCGGCTCGATCGGCACCAAGAACGCGCTCGAGGCGCCGAAGGACGGCTACACCTGGGCCGCCGGGGCGGCGCAAGACCTCGGCACCTACAAGGTGCTCGGCATGCTCGACACCGCGATCCAGGACTGGCACCTGTTTCTCAACGTCGCCAACGTGCCGGTGGTCGGCGTCAACGCCAACACCCCTTACAAGACGATCAACGACCTCATTGAGGCGATGAAGGCCAAGCCCGGCCAGATCACGGTGGCGACCGCCGGAGTCACCTCGGGCGGCCACAACGCGATGGAGGCGATCGCCCGCGCCACCGGCGTCAAGTACCGTCACGTCACCTACGACGGCGGCAACCCGGCGGTGGTCGCCACCGTCGGCGGGGAGACCGAGGTGACGACCCAGCTCGCCGTCGAGCAGGCCGAGATGATCCGCGCCAAGCGCATCCGCCCGCTCGCGGTGGTTGGCGACAAACCCCTCGAGCTCGAGGGCTACGGCACCATCCCGCCGATCACCCAGGTGATCCCGGGCTTCAAGGCGCCGACCAACTATTTCGGCATTTTCGTGCCCAAGGGCGTGCCGGCGCCGGTGGTGCAGACGCTTGAGAAAATCTGGGCCGACAAGATCGCCGGCTCGGAAACGCTGAAAAAGTACGCGGCGAGCCGCGGCGCGCTGTTCGCGCCGGCGGCCGGCGAGGCGGCGCAGAAGGCCGTCTTCCCGGCGGTGCAGGCCAACGCCTGGCTGATGTTCGACGGCGGCAAGGCCAAGCTGTCGCCCGACAGCGTCGGCATCCCGCGGCCGTGAGGCAAGAGCGCGGGCCCGGCGGCGCACAGCCGCCGGGCTCCGGCTCCCGCGCCCAGGCAGCGATTTTGATGGATGACAAACCGTCGGCCCGCGCCGACCTGGTATCGGCCGTCGTTTGGCTGATCGTCGGCGGCGCCATCGTCTACGGCTCTTGGACGATGGACCGGCTCGCCTACCTGAACATCAATCCCTACACCGTGCCGGGGCTGGTGCCGGGCGTGCTCGGCGCGGCGCTGATGATCATGGCGCTGGTGCTGCTGGCGCGCGCGCTCCGCCAGGAAGTCGCGGCCGAGGCCGGGCCGGCTGAGGCCGTCACGCGCCTCGATGCCCAGGCGGGTCGGCTTCGGCTGCTGCTCGCCCTCGCGCTGACGCTCGGCTTCGGCGCCGGGCTTGTCGGCCGGGGGCCGCCGTTCTGGCTCGCCGCCTGGCTGTTCATCGCGCTGTTCGTGTTCCTGTTCGAGTTTCCCGAGCGGCGCGCGCGGCGCCAAATCGGCCGCGGCGTGGCGGTGGCGCTGGTCCACGGCCTGATCTCGGCGCTCGCCATCCATTTCGTGTTCCAGGAACTGTTCCTGGTCCGGCTGCCCTGAGCAAAACGCCATGTTCGACGGTCTGATCGCCTTCGGCCACTCCATCTACGGCTTCCTCGATCCGTGGTCGCTCGCCTTCGTGTTCGGCGCCAGCCTGGTCGGCATCGTCATCGGCGCGCTGCCCGGGCTGACCGCCACCATGGGGGTGGCGCTGATGACCACCCTGACCATCAAGCTGCCGCCCAACCAGGCGCTGCTGATCCTGGTCTGCACCTATGTCGGGGCGATCTACGGCGGCAGCCGCAGCGCCATCCTGCTCAACATCCCGGGCACCCCGGCCAATGCCGCCGCCTGCCTCGACGGCCACGCGCTGGCGCGCCAGGGCCTGGCCGGGCGCGCCATGGGCATCGCCACCACCGGCTCGGTGATGGGCACGCTGATCGGCATGTTCTTTCTCGCCTTCTTCACCCCGGTGCTGGGCGAAGTGGCGCTGAAGTTCGGCGCCTACGAATTCTTCTGGCTCGCCGTGTTCGGCGTCGTCGTCTCCGGCAACCTCACCGGCAGCGATCCGCTCAAGGGCTGGATGGCGGGATTCCTCGGCCTCTTCGTCGCCTGCATCGGCCAGGAGGGCATCCACGCCTACGAGCGCTTCAGCTTCGGCAACCGCGACCTCGCCGGCGGCATCCAGCTCATCCCGGCGCTGGTCGGCGTCTTCGGCTTCGCCGAGGTGCTGTCGGTGATGCAGGAGCCGGCGCGCAAGGTGGCGATCAACGCCTACGACTCGGTGGTGCCGCGCCTGCGCGACGTGCTGCAGTACTGGCGCACCATCGTCCGCTCCGGCCTGCTCGGCACGCTGATGGGCATCATCCCTGGCGTCGGCGAAGACGTCGGCGCCTGGAGCTCGTACGCGGCGGCGCGGCGCGCCAGCAAGGAGCCGGAGAAGTTCGGCAAGGGCTCGATCGAGGGCATGATGGCGGCCGAGACCGGCGACAACGCCGCCGTGCCGGGCGCGGTCATCCCGGTGCTGACGCTGGCGGTGCCGGGCTCGGCGCCGGCCGCTGTGCTGCTCGCCGCCATGCTGATTCACGGCGTGCGGCCGGGGCCGCTGATCATGGTCGAGGCGCCGCACTTCGTCTACGACGTGGTGGCGATGATGCTGCTCGCCACCCTCGGCATCCTGTTCTACGGTCTCGTTCTTACCAAGTCGCTGATCCGCGTGCTGCAGGTGCCGCGCACGCTGATCATGCCGGTGATCTTCGTGCTCTGCACGGTCGGCGCCTTCGCCATCTCGGCGCGGCTGTTCGACGTCTGGGTGATGCTCGCCTTCGGGGCGATCGGCTTCGTGCTGCGCCGGCTCAATTATCCGATGGCGCCGCTGGTGCTCGGCATCGTGCTCGGCGACATCCTCGACAAGAGCCTGCGCCGCGGCCTGGTGCTCTCGGACGGCGACCTGACCCCGTTCTTCGTCCGCCCGATCAGCCTGGTGCTGTGGCTCGTCGTTGCCCTTACCATCGCCATGAATGTGCCGGCGGTGAACGCGGCCGCGCGTTACGGCGCGGCGGCGGTGCGCGCGCGGCTCGCGGCGGCGGGCCTGATGCGCAGGTGAGCGAATGGCTGCAAGAGGCGGACCACAGCGGGGACACGGAATGCGAATCGCGCTGTGCAACGAGGTGCTGCAAGGCTGGGACTTCGCCGCCCAATGCGGCTTCGCCGCCGCGCTCGGCTATGATGGGCTTGAGGTCGCCCCCTTCACTCTCGGCGACGAGCCGCACCGGCTGCCGGCCGCCGAACGCGCCCGACTCCGGCGCGCCGCCGCCGACGCCGGCGTCGCCGTCACCGGGCTGCACTGGCTCCTGGTCGCGCCGGCGGGGCTTTCGATCACCAGCGCCGACGCCGCGGTGCGCGCGCGCACGATCGAGGTGATGCGCGCCCTCGTCGGGCTGTGCGCCGATCTCGGCGGCCGCTATCTCGTGCACGGCTCGCCGGCCCAGCGCCGCATCCCGCCCGGCGACGACGTGGCGGCGGCCCGGGCACGGGCGCGCGATTGCCTCGCCGCCGCCGCCGAGGCGGCGGGCGCCGCCGGCGTCGTCTACTGCCTCGAGCCGCTGGCGCGGCGCGAGACCGACCTTGTCAATACGATCGCCGAGGCGGCGGCCCTGGTCGGAGAGGTCGGCCATCCGGCGCTGCGCACCATGCTCGACTGCAGCGCCGCGTCGCAGCAGGAGGCCGAGCCGCCGGCGGCGCTGCTCGACCGCTGGCTGCCGACCGGCCTGATCGCCCACGTGCAGGTCAACGACCGCAACCGCCGCGGGCCGGGCCAGGGCGAGGACCGTTTCGCCCCGGTGCTGGCCGCGCTGCGCCGCCACGGCTATGCCGGCGACGTGGCGGTCGAGCCCTTCGACTACCATCCCGACGGCCCGGCGGCGGCGGCACGTGCGGTCGGCTATCTGCGCGGCATTCTCGAGGCGCTGGCATGGCGGGAGTGAGCGCGATGGTGCGCGTGCGCGCGGTCGCGCTCTACGAGCGCGACGTGGTCTTGCGCATGCCGTTCCGCTTCGGGGTCGTCACGTTGCGCGCGGCGCCGCAAGCCTTCGCGCGGGTGCGCATCGAGCTCGCCGACGGCCGCACGGGCTTCGGTATGGCGGCCGAGATGCTCGCGCCGAAATGGTTCGACAAGAACCCGGCGCTCAGCAACGAGGACAACTTCGTCCAGCTCCGCTGTGCGCTGCATAACACCGCCGACGCCTATCTCGCCGAGACACGGCCGCAGAGCCCGTTCGTGCTGTCAGCCGGCAACTACCGGTCGCTGCTTGCCGCCGGCGCGGCGCAGGGGCTCAATCCGCTGGTCGCCAACTTCGGCCCGGCCCTCATCGACCGCGCGGTCATCGATGCCGTCTGCCGGGTCGACGGCCTCGGCTTCGCCGGCGCGGTCCGCGCCAACCGCCTCGGCATCGCCGCCATGCCGGTCGCGCCCGACCTGGGCGGCTTCGACCTCGACCGCTTCCTCGCCGGCCTGCACCCGCGCCCGTCGATCCACGCGCGCCACACCGTCGGTCTGGTCGATCCGGTCACCGCCGCCGACCGGCCGGCGGCTGAGCGGGTGAATGACGGCCTGCCCGAGACGCTCGAGGAGGTGGTGGCGGCCTACGGCCACCGCTACTTCAAGCTCAAGGTCGGCGGCAAGGCAGCCGAGGACGTGGCGCGGCTTGCCGCTATCGCCGGCGTGCTCGACCGCGCTCCCGAGCCCTACTTCGTCACGCTGGACGGCAACGAGCAGTACGCCGATGTCGAAGGCGTGATCGCGCTGTGGCAGACCATGCGGGCGACGCCCGCGCTTGATCGGCTCTGCCGCTCGATCCTGTTCGTCGAGCAGCCGATCCGCCGCGACGCCGCACTTGCCCGCGACATCGGCGCACTCGCCGAGCTGCCGCCGGTGATCATCGACGAATCCGACAGCGAGTACGACACCTTCGCGGCAGCGCGCCGGCTTGGCTACCGCGGCGTCTCGAGCAAGACCTGCAAGGGCGTCTACAGGTCGCTGCTCAATGCCGCGCGCTGCCGGCGCTGGAACGACGAGGCCGGGGCCGAGCGCTTCCTGATGTCGGGCGAGGACCTCACCACCCAGGCCGGCCTCGCCGTGCAGCAGGACCTGGCGCTGGTGGCGGTTCTCGGCCTCGGCCATGTCGAGCGCAACGGCCATCACTATGTCGACGGCTTCGCCGCGGCCTCGCCGGTCGAGCGCGCGGCCTTCCTCGCCGCCCACCCCGACCTCTATCACCGCGCCGGCGACAACGTCCGGCTTACCATCCGCGAAGGCCGGCTTGCGCTCGGTTCGATCCTCGCTTGCGCCGGCTTCGCCAGTGCCGCCGAGCCGGATTGGAGCGCGCTTCGTCCGATGCCGAAGCCCGCCGCCGCGCCGCAAGCCAAGGGAACCGCCGGATGACCGCAGGGCGCCGCCCCGGCATCGAGCGCGGCCCCGGCGTCGTTTGAGGAGCGTCATGCGAACCTATCGGATCGACCGCAGCTACGACTGGAACTACGAACACGGCCCTTCCTATCCCGGCCCGTTCCCCAAGGTGCCGCCGACTCCGCTCAAGGACTTCTTCGGCATCCCGGTGCGCTCGCGTCTCGGCATCGCCGCCGGGCTCCTCCTCAACGCGCGCTGGATCGACACCTACGCCCGGCTCGGCTTCGACATCCTGACCTACAAGACGGTGCGCAGCCTCCACCGCGCCTGCCACCCGCTGCCGAACTGGGTCTATCTCGACCCGAGCGCGACGGTCGATCCGCAGCGCGCGGGACAGAGCTTCCGCACCGTCGCCGCCGCGCCGCGCGGCGGGCGGGTGTTCAGCTCGGTTTCCTTCGGCATGCCGTCGAAGGCGCCGGCGGTGTGGATGAAAGACGTCGCCCGCGCCCGGCGCAGGCTCAAGCCGGGGCAGGCGCTGATCGTCTCGGTTGTCGCGCCGCCCGGCGCCGGCGCCGGAATACAGGAGATGATCGATGACTTCGCGAATCTCACCGCCATGGCGCGCGAGGCGGGAGCGCAGATGATCGAGGCCAACCTGTCCTGCCCGAACGTGCTGACGCCGGAAGCGCAGATCTTCCAGGACGCCGAGCTCTCCGGCGCCATCGCGCGGGCGATGCGCAAGGCGGCGCTGGGCCGGCCGGTGGCGCTGAAGGTCGGCTACCTGCCCGACGACGGCCGGCTACGCCGGCTGCTGCGCGCGGTCGACGGCGCCGCCGACGCGCTGACCATGGTCAACGGCTTCTCGCGGCCGATCGTCGACAGGCGCGGGCGGGCCGCCTTCGGCCAGGGCCGCGAGGCCGCGGGCATTCTCGGCGACCGCATACGCGAGCCGTGCGTCGACATCGTCGGCCGTGCCGTTCGCCATATCGACAGGGACCGGCTGGGGCTGCGCGTCATTGCGGTCGGCGGGGTATTTGCGCCCGCGGACGCGGCACTTTACTTCGACGCCGGCGCGGCGGCGGTGATGATGGGCAGCGCGCCGATGTTCGACCCCATGCTCGCCATCCGCATGAAGGCGGCGCATCCGGAATGGTGACGGCCGATCGGTCGCCCGGCGAACGCCGCCGGGCCGCCGCGGCTCTCCGCCATGCGCTCGAGCGGCTGGAAACCAAGGCGGACAAATAGGCCGGCCGATTGAGCGCCGCAGGCGGCGCGGGCACGGAGCAGGTGTCCGGTCGCCGCCATGAACCGCGACCGCGCGTCCCCAGTCATCGCGGCCGCGCGAAGCGGCGATTGCGAGAGCCAACCTGGGTCGGCGCCTTTGGCCGGCCGCTTCGACCGATCAGCCGCCCGGTGCCGCACGGGCAGCAGCGACTCGCTCGTCCCACTCCTGCCAGAACAGGGCCCATCCACGACGGTCATGGTCGTCGTCGATGCTGACCTTGGGAGAGCATCGTTCATAGAAGCCGAGCACCTGCTCGGCGAAGCCGAGAACGGCTCGGCGCCACTCCCGCGCGCAAACCGTCTCCGTCCCGGCATCCGACGAGAGTACGATGTAGCCGGCCTGATGCGTGACGAATACCTCGATACCGTCACCGCAACCCACGCAGAGAACCTCGAATTTCCATTCCGGGCCGTCGCTCGGCCAAACGGCGTGTCCGCAGCAGGGAAACAGTCGGTTCTCCTCGGCGACGGGAGTCTCCAGCGTGTGATCGTGCGAGAGCGTCCGCAGGAGGAAAAGCGCGGCGGCACTCACGGTCCAGTCCCCGTCTTCCGGGGAGACGAAGCACGTCTCGTTCACCCGGAATTCGACGCGACCATGCGCGCAATAATCCTCCGGCTGATCGGCAGCACCGTTGAACCAGCAAATGTCATAGACCGCGAGCGTTATCGTGGTGCCAACGCAATGGGGGAACGGGGCGGCCCTCGTCAGCGGGCAAAGCCCCTCCCGAGCGGGAATCGCAGGGCGGATTCGGAACCGGCGGCGCATTGTAAGCCATTTGGGGGCGACTGGCAGCGCCGCAGCATGCCGTGGCGACCGGGCCGGCCGAGGCCACCTGCGGGCCGAGAACCATCGCGGCGATCACCGGGCACCGCCGCACGGCGATGGTCGAACAATTCTCCCGGGCGGCCGGCAAGCGGCGCCGGCCGGGGGTTGTGATTCCTGCGAATCGGCGATCCCGAAGAGAGCCAAGCAATGGTGCCCAGGGCCGGAATCGAACCAGCGACACGCGGATTTTCAGTCCGCTGCTCTACCAACTGAGCTACCTGGGCCCCGGCGGAGCGTCGGGGGCCGCGCGGGCCCCCCGCCCCGAAGGACGCCGGTTTATAGGGGAATTCCCCCCGCCCTGTCCAGCCGGCCCGGGCGACCGCCCGGGCCGGGCCGCCGGCATCATTCTTCACCCTTCTCGGCGCCGGGCTCGGCCTCGGGCGGCGCTTCCGCGCCGGGGATGCGGTAGGCCTCGCCCAGCCAGCGGCCGAGGTCGATGTGCTGGCAGCGCGCCGAGCAGAACGGCCGCCAGCGCTCGACCGACGGCCGGCCGCAGATCGGACACTTGCCGGCGCGCGACGGACCCTTCGCCTCGCCTTCGCGCTTGCCGCTCATCGCACCCGCACCTCGAACGAGTCCCGCGCCCGCGCCGCCTCGGGCCGCACCGTCACCTGGGCGCCCAGCCTGAGGCTGAGCCGTCCGATCAGCCCGCCTTCAAGCGCCGCCGCCAGATCCGGCGCGCAGGCGATCTCAAGCCGCCGCCCCGGCAGCGCCGCCGCCTCGGCCGTGGCCCGCCGCATCGCCGCCGCGGCGATCGCGGCCAATGTCGGGCGAAGCCCGCCGCCGCCGCAGCCGGCGCAAGCTTCGGTCAGGCGGACGGCCAGCGCCGGCCCGGTGCGCTTGCGCGCGCACTCGACCAGGCCGAGCGCCGACATGTCCAGCACCTGCGTCGGCGCCGGATCGCGCGCCAGTGCGCCGCGCAGCGCGCGCACCACCTGGTCGCGGGCGCGCGCATCGGCCAGGCGCAGAAAATCGATCACCACGATGCCGCCGATGGCGCGCAGGCGCAACTGCCGCGCAATCTCGGCCGCCGCCTCGAGGTTGGCGCGCAGCGCCGTCGCCTCGCGCTCGCCGCCGATCAGCCCGCCGCTGTCGACGTCGATCGCGGTCAGCGCCTCGGTGGCGCCGAAGACGATGGCGGCGCCCGACGGCAGCACGAGGCGCGGCGCCAGCGCGCGCGCGATCTCGCCCTCGACGTCGTGGCGCTCGAACAATGCGCCCGGGCCGTCGTGGCGCGCGATCCGCTCGACGAGGTCGGGCGCCCGCGCCGTCGCCCAGGCGCGCACGCGCGCCAGCGCCGCCGGCCCGTCGACCCGGATTTGGCCGATCCCCGGGTGGGCGAGATCGCGCAAGGCCCGCTCGATCGCCCCCTCCTCGGGGCGAAGCAGCACCGGTGCCGCCGCCCGCTCGGAACGGACGCGCAGCTCGCGCCAATCGGCGGCGAGGCGGGCGAGATCGGCGGCGATCAGCTCGGCGGCGGCGCTGGCGGCGGCGGTGCGCAGGATGCAGCCGCCCTCGCTCACGAGCGGCGCGACGATCGCGGCGAGGCGGCGGCGTTCCTCGCCGTCCTCGATGCGGCGCGAGACGGTGACGCCGCTGCGCCGCGGCGCATAGACGACGAAGCGTCCGGCCAGGGCGATGTCGGCGCTCAGCTTGACGCCCTTGCCCGCGCCGGCTTCGCGGATCGCCTGGACCAGCACCGCCTCGCCTTCATGCACCAGACGGGCGATGGGCGCCTCGCCCCCGGCAGCGGTCGCGTCGGCAGCGGCGAGAAAGCCCGCCCGTGGCAGCCCCAGATCGACGAAGGCCGCCTGCAGCGACGGCTCGACGCGGGTGACGCGCCCCAACCAGATGTCGCCGAGCGCCCCGGCCGGTGCCGCACCCTCGGGCGCGATGTGCAGCTCGGCCAGGCGGCCGTCCTCGATCAGGGCGATCCGGGTCTCGGCGACGCCCTCCTCGATCAGCAGCTCGTCGTTCATCCGTCCCACAAGGCGAAGCCGAGGCCGCGCAGCAGCGCCGCTGCCTCGAACACCGGCAGGCCGACGACGTTGGAATGGGAACCGCTGAGCCAGGCGACGAAGACGCCGGCGCGGCCCTGTGCGGCGTAGCCGCCCGCCTTGCCGTGCCATTCGCCGCTGGCCAGGTAGGCGGCGATCTCCGCGGCGCTCAGTCGCTTGAAGCGCACCAGGCTGGTGACGACGCGCGACGCCCGCCGGCCGTCGGGATCGCGCACCGCCACCGCCGTCAGCACGCGATGACGCCGCCCGGAGAGCCGGCGCAGGCAGGCCGCGGCGTCGGCCTCGCTTTCGGCCTTGGGCAGGATGCGCCGCCCGAGCGCAACGACGGTATCGGCGGCGATGATGAAGGCGCCGGCATGGCGGGCGGCGACGGCGTCGACCTTGGCGAGCGCGAGGCGCAGCGCGTGCGCGCGCGGGCTCTCGCCGGAAAGCAGCCGCTCGTCGACGGCGGGCGGATCGATATGGTCGGGAACGACGCCGATCTGGCGCAGGAGATCAAGTCGGCGCGGCGACGCGGAGGCAAGCACCAGCGGCGCGGAGGCGCGCACGCCCGGGCCTCATTTGAAGCGGAACGTGATGCGGCCCTTGCTCAGGTCGTACGGCGTCATCTCCACCATCACCTTGTCGCCGGCGAGGACGCGGATGCGGTTCTTGCGCATCTTGCCCGACGTGTGGGCCAGCACCTCATGCCCATTCTCGAGCTTCACCCGGAACATCGCATTGGGCAAAAGCTCGGTGACGACGCCAGGGAATTCGAGCATTTCCTCCTTGGCCATTCATCCTCCTGTTAGCGGCTTCCGCCGCGCGGGGCCGGCGGTGAACATGCGTCCCGGCGCCCCGAAAATCAAGGCGTTTCGGCGGCTTGCACGGGCCGCGCCGGCGGCGCAGGCACGCGTCGCCGGCTCAGACGACCGGCGCGGCGCGGGGCCGGAAACGCTCCTTGATGCGCCGCATCAGGCCGTCGCGCACCGCGCGGTAGGCCTCGAGCCGCGTCTCGCGGCTGCCCTCGACCACCGAGGGATCCATGGTCTGCCAGTACTCGACCTCGCAGGCCATGGTCCGCGTCATCTCGACGGCGCGGTGCTGCGCCTGGGGCGACAGCGTGATGATCAGGTCGAAGGAGCCGTCCTCGAGCTCGTCGAAGGTCTTGGCCCGATGCCGGCTCAAGTCGATGCCAATCTCGTCCATCACCTCGATGGCGAAGGGGTCGAGCTCGCCCGACACCAGCCCGACCGAGTCGACGTAGACCGAGCGACCGAAGAGATGCTTCATGATCGCCTCGGCCATCGGCGAGCGGATGGCGTTCGAGGTGCAGGCGAACAACACGCTCCCCGGCAGCGCGCCCATTGCCCGCTCACGCCTTGAGATGCAGCACGCAGATCAGGGTGAAGAGCCGGCGGGCGGTGTCGAAGTCGATCTCGATCTTGCCCTTGAGCCGCTGCTGCAGCAGCTCCGAACCCTCGTTGTGGATGCCGCGCCGCCCCATGTCGATGGCCTCGATGCGCGACGGCGAGGCGGTCTTGATCGCCTTGAAGTAGCTGTCGCAGATCTCGAAATAGTCCTTGACCACGCGGCGGAACGAGCTCAGGCCAAGCAGCACCTTGCCGACCGGCTCGCCGGACTGGCGGCGGATGTCGAAGACGAGCCGGTTCTCCTCGATGCCGAGATGCAGATGGTAGGGGCCGCCGCCGTCGCCGACCGGCGCGAAGCTGTTCTCCTCGAGCAGGTCGTAGATCGCCACCTTGCGCTCGTGCTCGATGTCGGCGCCGCGGCGCACGACGCTGCGCTCGTCCAGCGTGATCTCGGCGAGGCGGAAGGCGGGATCGGCCAAGCCGTCAGCCGGAGCGCGGCAGGTTGAGGCGGATCGCCACCGAGAGGGCGTGCGCGCCGAAGCCCTCGGCCTCGGCCAGACGGAGCGCCGCGGGGCCGATGCGCGCCAGCGCCGCCGCGTCGCAACGCACGATCGAGCTGCGCTTCATGAAGTCGAGCACCGATAGCCCTGAGGCGAAGCGCGCCGCGCCGGCGGTCGGCAGCACATGGTTGGTGCCGGCGACATAGTCGCCGACCGCTTCCGGGGTGTGGCGGCCGAGAAAGACCGCGCCGGCATTGCGCACCTTCGCCAGCAACTCGTCGGGGCTCTCGACGGCGAGCTCGAGATGCTCCGGCGCGATGCGATCGACCAGCGCGGCCGCGTCGGCGATGCGCTCGACGACGATCACCGCGCCGAAGCGTTCCCAGCTCGCCCGCGCGATCGCGCCGCGCCCGAGCGTGGCAAGATGGCCCTCGATCGCCGCGACCGCGTCATCGGCGAAGGCGGCGTCGTCCGTGATCAGGATCGCCTGCGCCGCCTCGTCGTGCTCGGCTTGGCTGAGCAGGTCGGCGGCGACCCAGGCCGGATCGTTGCGCCGGTCCGCCACCACCAGGATCTCCGACGGGCCGGCGATGGTGTCGATGCCGACCTGGCCGAAGACCTGGCGCTTGGCCTCGGCGACGTAGACGTTGCCCGGGCCGACGATCTTGTCGACTGGCGCGATGGAGGCGGTGCCCCAGGCGAGCGCGGCGATCGCCTGCGCGCCGCCGACGCGGTAGATTTCGCCGACCCCGGCCAGCTCGGCGGCGGCGAGCACCAGCGGGTCGATCTCGCCGCCCGGCGCCGGCACGGCCATCACGATCCTGCCTACACCCGCCACCTGGGCGGGGATCGCGTTCATCAGCACCGACGACGGATAGGCGGCCTTGCCACCGGGCACGTAGATGCCGGCAGCGGCAACGGCGGTCCAGCGGGCGCCGAGCTCGACGCCGGCCTCGTCGGTGAAGCGCTCGTCGGCGGGGAGCTGGCGGCGGTGATAGGCGCGGATGCGCTCGGCGGCGAGCTGCAGGGCGCCGCGCGTCGCGCCGTCGATCCGTGCCGCCGCGCTCGCCACCTCGGCGGCGGAAACGCGCAACTTCGCGGGCGTCAGCTCGAGACGGTCGAAGCGCCGGGTATAGTCGATCAGGGCCGCATCGCCGCGCGCGCGCACGTCGGCGATGATCGCGGCCACTTGCGCCGCCACGTCCTGTTCGATCTCGCGCTTGGCGGCGACCAGGCGCTCGAAGGCGGCGGCGAAGCCGGCCGCGCGGGCATCGAGCCTAAGCGGCATTGACGACCTCGCGGAAACGGCCGACCCAGCCACCGACCTCGATCGGGCGGGTCTTCAGCGCGGCGCGGTTGACGACGAGGCGCGAGCTCACCTCGGCGATGGTCTCGACCTCGACCAGGCCGTTCGCCCTGAGCGTGGCGCCGGTCGAGACCAGGTCGACGATGCGCCGGCAGAGGCCGAGCGTCGGCGCCAGCTCCATCGCGCCGTTGAGCTTGATGCATTCCGCCTGCACCCCCCGGCGGGCGAAGTGGCGGCGGGTGATGTTGGGATACTTGGTGGCGACGCGGACATGACTCCAGCGTGCCGGATCGTCCTTGGCCTTGAGCTCGGCCGGCTCGGCCACCGCCAGCCGGCAACGGCCGATGCCGAGATCGAGCGGCGCGTAGATCTCGGAATAGTCGAACTCCATCAGCACGTCGTTGCCGGCGATGCCGAGCTGGGCGGCGCCGAAGGCAACGAAGGTCGCGACGTCGAACGAGCGCACCCGGATGATCGAAAGCGCCGGATCGTTGGTCGCGAAACGCAGCTGGCGCGATTCCGGGTCGTCGAAGGCCGGCTCCGGGCGGATGCCGGCGCGTTCCAGCAGCGGTCGCGCTTCGGTGGCGATCCGGCCCTTGGGCAGGGCGATGACCAGAGGTTCGTTGGCGGCCATTGTCTCTCCCGGCAAAGGTTACTCGATGCGGTGGCGGGGCCGCAGCGGCACCGCCCAGGGCGCGCCGATATCGGCGATATGGCAGTCGAGGCACTCGACCTCGAGGCGCACGGCGCCGCCGCCGGCGAAAACCAGCGTCACGGTGGCACCGGCGTCGGCGCTCTCCTTGACGTCGATGCCGAGCAGCTCGAGGACCTGCTCGCGCCGGCTGCGGTCGATGCCCTGCAGGCTGGCCCGCAGCACGCCGTCGAAATGCACCCCGGTGGCCACGCGGAGGTAGCGGCGCGGGAAGGCGGCCGCCGGCTCGTTCTCGCACTCCCAGCAGAAACGGTGGGCGACCAGCGCAAAACGGTGCCGGCGCGGCTGATAGGCCATGGCGCCGACATGGACGAGCGCGTCCTGCAGGCAGGCCGAGATCACCGCCAGGTCCTCGGCATCCTCGGCCCGCAGCTTGAGCGGCTTGGCCGGCTTCGTTTCGCTTTCTGCCGCCATGCTCAATCCTTCACTCGTTCGATCTCGGCGCCGCAGGCGGCGAGCTTGTCCTCGAGCCGCTCGTAGCCGCGGTCGAGATGGTAGACGCGGTTGACGACGGTCTCGCCTTCGGCGGCGAGGCCGGCCAGGACCAGCGATACCGAGGCGCGCAGGTCGGTCGCCATCACCGGCGCGCCCTTGAGGCGCTCGACCCCGCGCACCAGCGCCGAGGCGCCGTGCACCGTGATGTTGGCGCCCATGCGCGCCAGCTCGGGCACGTGCATGAAGCGGTTCTCGAAGATGGTCTCGGTGACCAGCGCGGCGCCGTCGGCGGCGGCCATCAACGCCATCATCTGCGCCTGCATGTCGGTGGGAAAGCCGGGATAGGGTTGCGTCATCACGTCGACGCCGCGCATGCGCGCGCCGTTGCGCCGGACCCTGAGCCCGGCGGCGGTGGCCTCGATCTCGCAACCGGCCTCGACCAGCTTGTCGGCCACCGCCTCGACTATGTCGAGGCGCGCACCGGCGAGTTCGATGTCGCCGCCGGTCGCCGCCGCGGCGGCGGCGTAGGTCGCAGTCTCGATGCGGTCGGGCATGATGGCGTAACTCGCGCCCTTGAGCCGCTTGACGCCGCGCACGGTCAGCCGCTCGCTGCCGATCCCCTCGATCTCGGCGCCCATCGCCGCCAGGCAGTGGGCGAGATCGCTCACCTCGGGCTCGCGCGCGGCGTTGTCGAGCACGCTGACGCCGTCGGCCAGCGCCGCCGCCATCAGCAGGTTCTCGGTGGCGCCCACCGAGACTTGCGGAAAGCGGATGTGGGCGCCCTTGAGGCCGCGCCGGGCGCTCGCCCGGATATAGCCGCCGTCGATGCTGATCTCGGCGCCGAGTTGCTCGAGCCCCTCGATATGCAGGTTGACCGGGCGCGTGCCGATGGCGCAGCCGCCGGGCAGGCTCACCTCGGCCCGCCCGACGCGGGCGACCAGCGGCCCCAGCACCAGCACGCTGGCGCGCATCTTGCGCACCAGGTCGTAGGGGGCGACCGTGGAGCGGATCTCGCCGGCGGTGAGGGCGAGGGTGCGGCCGCCGGCGGCGTCGGAGCCGCGGTCGATGCCGACACCATGCTGCTCGAGCAGCTCGGCCATGGTCGCGATGTCGGCGAGCTGCGGCACGTTGGCGAGCGTCAGCGTCTCCTCGGTGAGGAGGCTCGCCGCCATCAGCGGCAGCGCCGCGTTCTTCGCGCCGCCGATCCGGATGACGCCTTTCAGCGGCTTGCCGCCGCGGATACGTATGCGATCCATTCTCGCCTCAAGCCGGGACGCCCCGCACGCCGACCGGCGGCGGCAAAGCCGGCCGGTACGCACTTGCCGCCAAAGACCGGAGCGGGGGTTTTAGCGCATCGGCACGAGGTTGCAAACCGCCAGGCCTCATTCCCTTTCCCTTTGGCGCGGGCCCGGTCCGGGCTCGCGGGAAGACGCCGCGTCGCGCTCGCGCGCCTGGCGCTTGCGACGCTGCAGATTGGCGCGCAGGGCCTCGGCCAAACGCGCCTCGCGCTGGCTCGCCGGGCACGCTTGCGGAAGCGGCCCGCCTTTGTCGGGTGGCTGGCGGCGAGTCATGGCATCTCAGCGGCGTTCCGACCCCTGACGGAGCAGTTCGCCCTCGCGCTGCTGGCGCTGGATGCGCTCGTGCTCCTCGCGGAGCAGGCGGTCGCGGTCGCGTTCGTAGCTGCCGGTGCAGGCTTCGGGCCGCTCGCGGCAGAGAGCCCGATAACGGTCGGCCTCCTGCGGCGCCGGCTGCAATTGCGGCGGCGATTGCGGCTGCGCCGCCGCCGCTGCGGCCAGCAGCGCCGCGACGCCGAACGCTGGAAGAAAGGAGCGGCCCGCCATGTCTGCAACATAGGTGGCGTAGTTGGCCGCTGCCAGGGACGCTTTCCCGCACCGCCTTCCGGGATGGCCTTCTGCTTGCATCGCCGGGGGTGGTGTGGCAGGGTCGCGGCCCCGAAAGACCCGGCGCTGCCGTAGCTCAGTGGTAGAGCACCCCCTTGGTAAGGGGGAGGTCGACAGTTCAATCCTGTCCGGCAGCACCAGCCCCTTCCCGCGCAAGTCACCGTCCCCTTGTCGCCGCGGCGCCCATCGCCCCGGCCAAGGTTCGACGCGCCCGCGACTCGGTGCGGAAAATACCAATAAAATGATTCCGAACAATTGGTCCATGTTTAATAAAATTGTATCGAATCTTTACTCTGGTTTCCCGGCACTGTTTATTGACTATTTGGGTGTTTGTTTGAGATAATTTCTGCGATCAAGCAGTCTTCGACGGACATTGTCATGACCGCATGCATGATCCCGACCCCTGACGATCGCCCGCTGCCCAGTGGCTGGCGTGCTCTTGCGCGCGCCGACGGCGGCGCCTCGGGGGTCGAATACGGCATTCTGATCGCGGCCATTGCGGCGCTGATCGTCGCCGGGCTGTTCGCGCTCGGCCAGAACGTCGGCGGCACGTTTGGTTCGATTCACGACAAGATCGCCAGTTCCACCGGCGTCGCGAGCGCCGGCGCTCCGGCGCCAGGTTCCGCGACCGGCAGCGGGTCCGCTTCGTCCGACGCGACGGCCGGCAGCGGGTCCGGCGGCGGCTCGACCGGTAACGGCGTGAATGGCGGCGGCCCGATCGGCGGCGGCGCCGGGGGCGGGTCTGCGAGCGGCTCGGCGCCGGGCGCGGGCGGCACGGGCGGCGGGTCCAGCGGCGGCACGGGCGGCGGGTCCAGCGGCGCCAGCGGCAGCGCGGCTTCCGGGGGCGGATTTCCAAGCGGGTCTGGGGGCGCGGCCTCGGGCAGCGGCGCGGCTTCGAGCGGCGGATCGACGGACTCAGCCGGCGGCGGAACAACGAACGGCGGCGATGCCGGCCAATCGGTCGCCGCGGGCGGCTCAGGTGCTGGCGGCGGAGGCACAGCCGGCTCGGCAGGCGGCGGTTCCAGCGGCGCGGGTTCCGAAAGTGGCGGCATTGGCAGCGGCAAGGGCGGTTCCGGCAGCGCGGGCGGCGCGAATGGCGGTGCCGGCGGTACGGGCGGAGGAGTCGAGATCGCCGACGGCTCGCGTGACTTGCCGCTCGCAGCGGCCATAGCGGTCCAGCCGGACGGCAGCAACGCCGCTCTTGTCTCCACGCGCGGCGGCAGCCGCCTTGTCGGCGCGACCGGCGGGGCCGGTGCCGGATATCAGTCGACCGAGGACGAGATCCCGCCGGAAGCCGCCGTTGTGGCGGCAATCGCGGCGTCCGACCCGAGGCTTCTGATCATCGCGCTGCTTTTGCTGGCGGTTCTCGTCGTCGCCCTCGCTTATTCGCTGGCCGGGCGGCGTCGCAAACGCCAGGACCGCGAACCGGAAGGCTTCGATTTTTACGCCAAGATCATGGGCGGGGCGGCGGAGTAGCGCCGTTCGACGGCTTTTCCGGCAGCACGATCTTGGCCGCGCCCGGCAAAACCCAGACCAGCGGCAGCAGGCTGGCGGCCTGCGCCACGTTGATCGCGCTCCACCAGACGAAAAGTGGCGTCATCGCAATGCCCTCGCGGCTGGCCGCCCACCTCGCCCGGGCAGCGTCAACAGCATCTGCACGCTGACCACCCGCTCGGGCGGGAAGCGGAGGCGCACCGTCGTCCCTTCGCCGGGCCGGCTGTCGATGGCGAGCTCGCCGCCATGCATCGCCATCAGGTTCTGCGCGATCGGCAGGCCAAGCCCGGTCCCCGGCCGACGCGGCGCGCCGCCCTGCGCCAGCTGCTCGTAGGGCCGCAGGGCCACCGGAATGTCTTCGGGGCGCATGCCGATGCCGCTGTCGCGCACCCACAGCGACAGGCCGCCATCCCTTCCGATGGCCGCCCCGACGGTGATCGTGCCGCCGCGCGGGGTGAACTTGATCGCGTTGGCCAGCAGATTGAGCAGGACCTGGCGGAGCGCCAGCCGGTCGGCCTCCAGGCGTATGACGGCTTCCGGCAGGTCGAGGGCAAGCGCGAGCCCGGCCCGCTCGGCCTGGTCGCGCAACATCTGCATCGGTGTCTCGACGATCTCGGCGAGCTCGATCGCCTCGCTATGCAGCGTCATCTTGCCCGATTCAATCTTGGCAAAGTCGAGCAGGTTGTTGATCAGCTCGAGCAGATGCCGGCCGCTCTGGCCGATGTCGCGGGCGTACTCGAGGTAGCGGGGCGAGCCCAGCGCGCCGTGAATCTGATGGCCGAGCAACTCGGCGAAGCCGATGATGGCGTTGAGCGGGGTGCGCAATTCGTGGCCGAGTCGCGCCATCACATCTGTCTTGGCGGCGCTGAGCTGCTCGAGCCGCTCGCGGGCCGCCGCCGCCGCCCGCTCGTCGAGCTTGCGCTTGGTGATGTCGATCGCTGCCGTCAGGACGTAGCTGACCCGGCCGTCGGGCGCACGCACCGGCGCCTTGCCCGCCAGCCAGATGCGCCGCCCGCCGGCGGCGTCGGCGTGCTCGATCTCGATGTCGGTGCTCGGCGTTCCGGATTCCATTACCCGGCGATCCAGCTCGGCGACTCGATGCCCGGCGGCGCCGAGCAATTCGACGGCGGTGCGGCCATTGGCCGCCTCCGGCGCGATGCCGCAGCGCGCGGCCAGACAGCGATTGACGAAGACGTGCCGGCCGCGTGCATCGACGCACGCCACCGCGATGGGCAGTGCGTCCAGGGCGGCAAGAAGATCGGCCTGGCTGGCCTCGATGCCGCCGCCGCGCAGCCGGGCGACCTCTCGCGTGAGATAGCGGTTGCGCGCCAACAGAACCAGACATCCGGCACTGGCCAGGATGAGGAAGAATGGCAGCAGCGATTGCAGGATCGCGCTCCTCCGCCGCGGCCGGGCGGCGTCCGGGAATCCATGTCAGCTTATGGCAGGAGGGTTAACGGAGCCTTAACCCGGCCGGCGCCGCGCCGGCTTCACCAGGGATCGTCGACGTAATGCGGCTCGGGGCGGTTGTGCAGGTCCTCGTAATGGACCAGCGCCGGTTCCGGACCAAGTGGCACCGGCTCGCCGTCGCGGAATGCCCACTCGCCGCGGTCGCAATCGGCGGCGGCGACGTAGCCGTTGATGTAGAGGCGCCGGTCGCCAGGAGTGCGATTCGCACCCGAGCCGTGCACCAGGAACGGGCTCCACAGCGCGACGTCGCCGGGCTCGAGCACGAGGTCGACGATGGCAGCGGGGTCGAGCCCCGCGCGCCGCAGCGCGTCGTCCTGCATCGCCTGGGCCATCACCGGGCCGTCCCCGACAAGATCGAGCTCGCCGAGAAGATGGCTGCCCGGCAGTACGCGCATCGCGCCGTTCTCGGGGCGGTGCCCATCGATGGCGATGCCGGTCTGGACGTAGGAGCGGGCCAGGTTGCGGAAGGCCGCCGCCGGCCGCCGAAAGCGGCAGTCCTGATGGAAGGCGAAATCGACCATCGCCGCGCCCGGCGGCTTCCAGTGCAGCTGGTTGATGATCTGCTTCACGTCGCGGCCGATCAGCGGCGCGAGAAGCTCGAACATGCGGGCGTCGCGCCGGACGCCGTCGAGCAGCGGATCGACATAGGACGGCCATTGCACCATGCGCACCACGGCGCCGAGCGCGGCATCCGGGACCACCCGATAGAACAGGTTGCCGTGCCGGAAGCCCCGTCCGTGGCGCAACCCCTCGGCATAGTGGCGGTCGAACGCCGCCGCGAGCGCCGCGACCTCGGACGCCGCGAACAGGCCGCGCACGACGGCGAAGCCCTGCTGGCGATAGTCGGCGACATGCGGAGCGGCCGGCCCGGGACCCTGATGTGCGTGGCTCATCGGACACCGAAGGAGCGATGCGGCGGCAAGGATTTTGATCTTCGAGGGCGGTGCGGCGCAACGGCGGACGCCAGCCTGTCAGAATCTTGTGGATAAACGAATCGGTTCAATTGACCGGGCCGCGCAGCAACCATACTGTATCTAGGCCATCCGCGTCGCTGGAGGTGCCAGATATGGTGTGGACCCCGGAGAAAATCGAGGAACTGACCCGCCTTTGGAGCGAAGGGCTGTCGATCACCCAGATCGGCAAGCAGCTTGGCCTGACGCGCAACGCCGTCGTCGGCAAGGCGCATCGCCTCGGGCTGTCGAAGCGGCCCTCGCCGATCATCCGCAGCGAGGCCAAGACCGCCCAGGGCGGGACGCGCTGCAAATGGCCGATCGGCGATCCGCGGTCGAGCGAATTCGGCTTCTGCGGCAAGCCGGCGGTGCAGGGCCGCCCCTATTGTGCCGAGCATTGCGCCGCCGCCTACGCCGGCTGGAGCGAGCCGCAGAAATCGGCCGACGCCGCCTGACCGCGCCGGTCAGAGGCCGGCGAAGCGCGCCAGATGGTGATCGGCATTGCCGAACAGCGTGTCGATCATCATCAGGCGCTTCATGTGGTGGCCGACATGCAGCTCGTCGGTCATGCCCATGCCGCCATGCAGCTGCACCGCCTGCTGGCCGACGAAGCGGCCTGAGCGGCCGATCTGCACTTTCGCCGCCGATGCCGCCTTGGCCCGCTCCGCGGCCGGAGCGGCGAGCTTGAGCGTCGCCACCATGCTGAGCGATTTCGCCTGCTCGATGGCGATCATCATGTCCACCATGCGATGCTGCAGCACCTGGAAGTCGGCGATCGGCCGGCCGAACTGCTTGCGGTTTTTCAGATAAGCCAGCGTGGTCTCGTGCAGGAACTGCATCGCGCCGACCGCCTCGGCGGCCAGCGCAGCGATGGCGTGATCGGCGGCGCGCTCGATGACCTCGAGCGCCGCATCGCGCGCGCCGAGCAACGCGTCGGCATCCACCCGCACGTTCTCGAGGGCCAGATCGGCGGCGCGGCGGCTGTCGGCCAGGCGGTAGTCGCGCCGCGTCAGTCCGGGCGCGTCGCGGGCAACGAGAAACAGCGAGATGCCCTGGCGCGCGCGCCGCTCGCCGCCGGTGCGGGCGGCGACGATGACGGTGTCGGCGCCGGCGGCGCCGAGTACCACGCTCTTGCGGCCGTCGAGCACGTAGCCGCCGTCGACGGCCCGAGCCGTCGTCGCCACGTCGGCGAGATCGAAGCGCGATTGCGGCTCGGCATAGGCGAAAGCGAGCATGGTCTCGCCGGCGGCGAGCCGCGGCAGGATCGCCCGTTTCTGCGCCTCGCTGCCGGCGAGACCGACCAGCGTGCCGCCGAGCACCGCCGCCGGAAAATAGGGCTCCAGCACCAGGCCGCGCCCAAGACCCTGGGCGATGACCATGGTCTCGACCGGGCCGCCGCCGAGGCCGCCGAACTCCTCGGCGATCGCCGCGCCGAGCCAGCCCAGCTCGGCCATCTGGCGCCAGTTGTCGCGGCTGAAGCCCTCCGCACTCCGTGCCAGTTTGCGCCAATCGCCGAAGTCGTAGCGCGCCCGCACGAAGCGGTCGACGCTGTCGGCCAGCAGCTTCTGCTCCTCGCTGAGCGAGAAATCCATCGGCGTCCTCTCCCCGTCCTTGTCGTGAATGCACCGGCGGTCAGAGGCCGAGCACCATTTTGGCGATGACGTTGCGCTGAATCTCGTTCGAGCCGCCGTAGATGGTGGTGGCGCGGCTGTAGAGGAAATCGCCCATCACGCCTTCGGCATAGCCCGGGCCGACGGGCGGCAGGTTGCTGCCCGCTTCGAGGCTTTGGTAAGGATGCGCGTAGTAGCCGAGCGCCTCGCAGGCGAGCTCGGTGATCGCCTGCTGGATCTCCGAGCCGCGGATCTTGAGCAGGCTCGCCTCCGGCCCGGGCCCCTTGCCCGCCGCCTCGTCGGCGAGCACGCGCAGGTTGGTGTATTCGAGCGCCATCAGGTCGATCTCGACCGCCGCCAGCTTGCGCCGGAAGCCGCCGTCGTCGATCAGCGGCACGCCGCCGGACTGCTCGGCGCGGGCGATCTCCTTGAGGCGCGCCAGGCGCTTCTTCGACGCCGCCACGGCGGCGATGCCGGTGCGCTCGTGGCCGAGCAGGAACTTGGCGTAGGTCCAGCCCTTGCCCTCCTCGCCGACGCGGTTGGCCTTGGGGACGCGGACGTTGTCGAGGAAGACGTCGTTGATGCTGTGCCCCTCGTCGATGGTGATGATCGGGCGCACGGTGATGCCGGGCACCGTCATGTCGATAAGCAGGAAGCTGATGCCTTCCTGCGGCTTGACCTTCGGATCGGTGCGCACCAGGCAGAAGATCATGTTGGCGTGGTGCGCCTGCGTGGTCCAGGTCTTCTGGCCGTTGACGATGTAATCGTCGCCGTCGCTCTCGGCCCGCGTCTTCAGCGAGGCGAGGTCGGAGCCCGAGCCGGGCTCGGAATAGCCCTGGCACCACCAGTCCTCGCCTGACAGGATGCGCGGCAGGTAGCGCGCCTTCTGCGCGGCCGAGCCGAAGGTGTAGATGACCGGCCCGACCATGCTGACGCCGAAGGGCGACAGCGGCGGCGTGCCGGAAGCGGCGCATTCCTGGTCGAAGATGTAGCGTTGCGTCGGGCTCCAGCCGGGGCCGCCATATTCCTTCGGCCAGTTCGGCGCCGACCAGCCGCGGCGATGGAGGATGCGATGCCAGGCGAGATAGTCCTCCTTGGCGAGGTGCCCGCCGCGCGCGACGCGACGGCGCAGGTCGTCGGGCAGGCTGTCGGCGATGAAGCGCCGCACCTCGTCGCGGAAGGCGAGATCGGCGGGGCTGAATTCGAGATCCATCGCGGGCTCGTGGCGCGGGTTGCGGAGCTGACGGGGCCGAGCCTATGGGCTGAGCGGCAGCAAGACAAGCCGCCTCACTCGCCGGCCAGGTGCAGCACGATGCTGCGGCGGTGCGCGGCCAGGCGATGCTCGACCAGGTAGATCGCCTGCCAGGTGCCGAGCGCCATCCGGCCGGCCTGCACCGGCACGCTGAGCTGGGTCGCGGTCAGCGCGCTGCGGATGTGCGCCGGCATGTCGTCGGCGCCCTCGGTGGTGTGGCGATAGAGCGACGGATCGTCGGGCGCCAGGCGCGCCAGGAAGGACTGCAGGTCGGCCAGCACGTCCGCGTCGGCGTTCTCCTGCACCAGCAGCGACGCCGAGGTGTGCTGCACGAACAGCGTCAGGAGGCCGGTGCCCACCCGCTGCCGCGCGACCCAGGCCGCCACCTCGCCGGTGATGTCGGTGAAGCCGCGGCCCCTGGTGGCGATGGTCAGCGTCGTCTGTGCCTGGCGCATGCGCCCGGCATGCTATCCTCGCCGCGCCGCGCCGGCCAGAGAGGGGACGAAGGAGACGAAGACGCCATGATCGAGGCCCTGCGCACGCCCGACGACCGCTTCGCCGATCTGCCCGGCTATGCCTTCGCACCGCACTATCTCGACGATCTGCGCGGCTACGAGGGCTTGCGGCTGCATTATCTCGACGAGGGGCCGCGCGCGGGCGGGCGCTCGTTCCTCTGCCTGCACGGCCAGCCGACTTGGAGCTATCTCTACAGGCGCATGCTGCCCGTCTTCGTCGGCGGCGGGCACCGCGTGGTCGCGCCCGATCTCTTCGGTTTCGGCCGCTCCGACAAGCCCGTCGACGAAGCGGTCTATACCTTCGACTTCCACCGCGAGTTGCTGATGCGCTTCATCGAGCGACTCGGCCTCAGCGACATCGTGCTGGTCTGCCAGGACTGGGGCGGCCTTCTCGGCCTGACCGTGCCGATGGAGATGCCCGGGCGTTTCAGCGGCCTTCTGGTGATGAACACCGCCCTCGGCACCGGCGACCGGCCGC
>CAYTWJ010000006.1:0-28610 GCA_964442055.1 uncultured Rhodospirillaceae bacterium
AGGGCCACACCGTCGCGCAGTACAACCTTGCCTTGCTCCACGAGCTCGGCCTCGGCGTCCCCAAGGACCCGGCGCGCGCGCTCGGCTGGTACAACCTGGCGGCGCGGGCTGGCCATCCTCTCGCTTTGCAGCGCCTCTCGGCCCTGGTGCAGGAGCAACCCGTCGCCGCGCCGCCAGCCCCACCGCCGACCGATCGGACAGCGCCGCCGCCAGCCGCACCGAGCGAGGATACGGCGCCGAGCCGGCCGCAGACCGCACTTGCGGAACCGCCCGCGACGTCCCCGCCGGCGCCGCGAACGGCGGCAGCCGAGGAGCCGCGCGAGCCGGCTCCATCATGGCAGCAGTGGGACCCGATCAAGTCGTTCGTCGAGTCGCTATTCGGTGTCGACAAGCCCGCGCCCGCCAATCAGGCCCCCGCCGACAGCGCAGCGGCGCCCGTTGCCACGGCGACTGCGACAGCCGCGCCGGTAGCAAGCGCCGAGGCCGCGCCGGCCGCCGATGCCGCTGTCAGGACCTCGCCCCAGACATTCGCCGTCGCCGATCCCCACGCCGCGCTCGCCCAGTGGCTGCCGCTCGCCTATGCCGGCGATCCCCAGGCGCAGTTCAGCGTCGGCGATCTCTATCGTCGCGGCCTCGGCGTGCCGGTGGACAGGGTGCGGGCGCACATGTGGTGGCGCCTCGCCGCCCGGCGCGGCCATGCCGAGGCGGCCGCCCGTCTCGCCGCCCTTGCCGCCGAGATGACCCCGGCGCAGGTCAGCGAGGCCGAAGCGCTCGCCACCGAGTTCCGGGCGAGACCGTGATCGTTGGCAGCCGTCTTTAACCGGCCGCTGCCGCCGCTTACCTATGGCGTCCGGCGGTTCGGGCGCGGATGCGCGCCATAAGGCCGGCCGACCTCAAGCAGGTGCCAATGAGGGATCCTTACGAAGTCCTGGGCGTCTCGCGTACGGCGAGCCAGGCGGACATCAAGAAGGCCTACCGCAAGCTGGCCAAGGAGCTGCACCCGGACCGGAATCCGGGCAACGCCCGCATCGCCGAGCGTTTCAAGGAAGTGTCCGCCGCCTACCAGATCGTCGGCGACGAGAAAGAGCGCGCACGCTACGACCGCGGCGAGATCGACGCCGCCGGCAACGAGCGGGCACGCGGCTTCCACCAAGCCCGCGGCCGGGCCGGCGCGGGCGCGGGCGCTGACATTTTCGAGCAGTTCGGTTTCGGCGGCGGCGCACCGGAGGACATTTTCGCCGACCTGTTCGGCGGCATGCGCCGGGGAGCCCGTGCCTCCCGCCGGCGCGGCAGTGACCGCCGCTACTCGCTGACCGTCGACTTCATGGCGGCCGCACAGGGCGCGAGGCGCCGGATCACCCTGCCCGAGGGCAAGACGCTCGACGTCAACATCCCCGCCGGCATCGTCGACGGCCAGCAGATTCGCCTCAAGCACCAGGGCGAGCCTGGCGTGGGCGGCGGCGGCGCCGGCGACGTCCTGATCGAGGTGCGCGTCGAGCCGCACGCCTTCTTCACGCGCAAAAGCGACGACATCCACCTCGAACTACCGGTGACACTGGCCGAAGCGGTGCTCGGCGCGCGCATCACCGTGCCGACCATCGACGGCATGGTGGCGCTGACGGTGCCGAAGGGTGCGAACACCGGCACCCAGCTCCGCCTCAAGGGCCGTGGCATCAAGAACGCCAAGTCGGGCACCCGCGGCGACCAGTACGTCAAGCTGAAGGTGGTGCTGCCCGACCGGCCGGACGCGGCACTCGAGCGCTTCGTCGAATCGTGGGCGCGCGAGCACGACTACGAGGTCCGCGCCAAGTACCGGGTCTAGCGCGACGAACCGGGCCAGCGCCCCGCAAGCCCTTGGGGGAGCAACGCGTTTGCCCCCGGAGCCCTTTGGTGTAGGATGCCGGCCACTCCTTCCAGTCGCAGCGTCTCCGAGGTTTTCATGTCTTCTTCCCGCCCCCTGATGGCCGGCAAGCGTGGCTTGATCATGGGCGTCGCCAACGAGCGCTCGCTCGCCTGGGGCATCGCCAAGGCGACGGCCGCCCACGGGGCCGAGCTCGCCTTCACCTACCAGGGGGACGCCCTCGGCAAGCGGGTCAAGCCGCTGGCCGCCGAGGTCGGCGCGAAGATCGTTCTCGATTGCGACGTTACCAGCGCCGCGTCGATGGACGCCGTGTTCGCCGCGCTGGCCGGCGAGTGGGGCCGGCTCGACTTCGTCGTCCACGCCATCGCCTATTCCGACAAGGATCAACTCAAGGGCCGCTACGTCGACACCACGGCCGAGAACTTCGCGCTGAGCATGAACGTCTCCTGCTACTCGTTCACCGCCGTCTGCCGCCGCGCCGAGCCGCTGATGGCCAGCGGCGGCAGCCTGCTGACGCTGACCTATTACGGCGCCGAGAAGGTGATGCCGCACTACAACGTCATGGGCGTGGCCAAGGCCGCGCTCGAGGCGAGCGTGCGCTATCTCGCCGTCGATCTCGGGCCGCGGGGCATCCGGGTCAACGCGATCTCGGCCGGGCCGATCAAGACGCTGGCCGCCTCGGGCATCGGCGATTTCCGCTACATCCTGAAATGGAACGAGCTCAATTCGCCGCTGCGCCGCAACGTCACCATCGACCAGGTGGGCAATACCGGGCTCTACCTGCTCTCCGATCTCGGCGAGGGCGTCACCGGCGAGGTGCTGCACGTCGACAGCGGCTATCACACCGTCGGCATGGTGGCGGTGGATGCGGCGCCCCAAGTCGCCGAGCTGCTGCAGGGGCTTCGGCAGAAAAACTGAGATGTCGTCCAACAGCTTCGGCACGCTGTTCCGCGTCACCACCTGGGGCGAGAGCCACGGTCCGGCGATCGGTTGCGTGATCGACGGCGTGCCGCCGCGCCTGGCGCTGGTCGAGGCCGACATCCAGTCTTGGCTCGACCGCCGCCGGCCCGGCCAGTCGCGCTTCACCACCCAGCGCCGCGAGGCGGACCTGGTCAAGATCCTGTCCGGCACCTTCGAGGGGCTGACCACCGGCACGCCGGTCAGCCTGATGATCGAGAACGTCGACGCCCGCGCGAAGGACTACGACGAGATCAAGGACAAGTTCCGCCCCGGCCACGCCGACTACACCTATTGGAAGAAGTACGGCATCCGCGACCATCGCGGCGGCGGCCGCGCCTCGGCGCGCGAGACCGCGGCGCGGGTCGCCGCCGGCGCCGTCGCCCGGCTGGTCCTCGGCGCCGGGATCACGATCCGCGGCGCGCTGATCCAGGTCGGGCCGCACCGCGTCGATCGCGCGCGCTGGGACTGGAGCGCGGTCGACGAGAATCCCTTCTTCTGTCCCGACCGCCAGGCGGCGCAGTCCTGGGAAGGCTATCTCGACGAGATCCGCAAGGCGGGCTCGTCGATCGGGGCGGTGGTCGAGGTCGTCGCCTCCGGCATGCCGGCCGGGCTCGGCGCGCCGATCTACGGCAAGCTCGACGCCGAGCTCGCGGCGGCGATGATGGGCATCAACGCGGTCAAGGGGGTCGAGATCGGCGCCGGCTTCGCCGCCGCCGCGCTGACCGGCGAGGAGAACGCCGACGAGATGCGCATGCGCGGCGGCGAGGTCGAGTTCCTGTCGAACAATGCCGGCGGCGTCCTGGGCGGCATCTCGACCGGCCAGGACATCGTCGTGCGCTTCGCCGTCAAACCGACCTCGTCGATCCTGTCGCCCCGGCGCACCGTCGACATCGCCGGCACCGAGACCGAGATCGCCACCAAGGGCCGGCACGACCCCTGCGTCGGCATCCGCGCCGTGCCGGTGGGCGAGGCGATGATGGCCTGCGTGCTCGCCGACCAGCTGCTGCGCCACCGCGCGCAATGCGGCGCAAGCTAGAGGGAATCCGATGTCGCAGCCCAAGCATGTCCACGCCCTCGACCTGCCGATTCCGCCCCGCGACCAGCTCGACGCCGATACGCAGAAATACTTCGCCAAGTGCGACGAGAAGATCGGCTTCGTGCCGAACGTCCTGCTCGCCTATTCCTTCGATGCCGGCAAGCTGCGCGGCTTCAGCGCCATGTACAACGAGCTGATGCTCGGCCCGTCGGGGCTGAGCAAGCTCGAGCGCGAGATGATCGCGGTGGCGGTGTCGTCGATCAACCACTGCTTCTACTGCCTGACCGCGCACGGCGCCGCGGTACGCCAGCTCTCCGGCGATCCCAAGCTCGGCGAGCTGATGGTGATGAACTACCGCGTCGCCGATCTCGCGCCGAAGCAGCGCGCCATGCTCGACTTCGCCGCCAAGCTGACCGAGACCCCGGACCGGATCGACGAGACCGACCGCCAGCGCCTGCGCGACGTCGGCTGGACCGACCGTGACATCTGGGACATCGCCGCCGTGGCCAGCTTCTTCAACATGTCGAACCGCATGGCCGCCGCCATCGACATGATGCCGAACGAGGACTATCACCCTCTGGCCCGCTGACGCCGCCGATTGCCGGCGCCGCGTCGTTGCGACTCGCTACGGGCAAGCGGCAAAAAAGCCCGAATTTGAAGCGTTTTCTTAACGCCTGACGGCGACAATGCCCCTTCGGGTTCGACCAAGCCACGGAGAGGGGGCCATGTTCGAAACCGCCGCTTCGTTCACAACCGTGTCCGCGCCGACCGCCGTCGTCGGGCGCCATCGCCCGGCGATCGCGCGCAGCGATCTCGAGGCCATCCTCGAATTGCCCGAGCACTTGCGCACCGGTCAGTGGTACGACGACCTGCAGCACTGCATGCTCGTCGTCATCTTCCGCAACGTGCTCCTGGCACTGCGCCAGGGCCAGCACCGGATCGCCGAGTATCTGCTCGAAGTCGCCACCGTCTATCTCTACGTCCACTTCCTCTGCGAAGAGGAAGGCATGACCTATTCGACGGCGCACGGCTTCTACGAGTCGGAGCGCCTGTTCGCCCATTACGAGGCGCACATCAAGTTCCTCGAGCGCTGGAAGCAGACCGTTCTCTTTCCCCACAAGCGCGGCGAGATCGACGAGGCCGAGCTCTACGCCCGCGTCGCCGGCTATTACGGCGCGATCATCGGCCATATCGACGAATCCGACCAAGGCACCTACGGGGTGAAGAGCCAGGGCGACAAGGACCACCTGTCCGAGATCGTCGACATCGCGCTGTCGCGCCTGCCGCTGTCGCCCTTCATGCCCGGGGCGATCGACGTGGTGCGCATCGCCGACCGCGAGGCCGCCGAGGTTCTCGACGTCAGCCGCTTCGCCGCGCCGGCGCGCGAGGCGCTGGGGCACCTCAGCGCCGACGAGCTGGCCGGCCGCTTGCCCGCGGGGGCGCCCCATTCACTGCGCGCCCGCATCTACGGCCGCCTCGGCGTCGCCCGCATCGGCCACGCCTGAGGCTGGCAGCCCCGGCTCAATTGCCGCGGCGGGGCCCCTTCGAGCCCGCTCAGCGGCGGAACGTGCCGACCAGCTCGACGTGCGGCGTCCACAGGAACTGGTCCACGGGGGCGAGACGCATCAGCCGGTAGCCCCCGGCCGCCAGCAGCGCCGCGTCGCGCGCAAAGCTGGCCGGGCTGCAGGAGACCCCGACGACCGCCGGCACCTTGCTGCGCGCCAGCTCGGCCGCCTGCTCGCGGGCGCCCGCACGCGGCGGATCGAAGACCACCGCGTCGAAGCGGTCGAGCTCGGCTGCCGCCAGCGGCGAGCGCGCCAGGTCGCGCCGCTCGGCGTTGACGCGCCCGGCGAGGCCGGCGGCGATCGCCGCCGCCTGCAGCGCGGCCAGCGCCGCCCGGTCGCCTTCGACCGCATGCACCTTCGCTCGCGCGGCGAGCGGAAAGCTGAAGGTGCCGCAGCCGGCATACAGGTCGGCGACCCGGCGCGCCTCGCCGACCCCAGCCAGCACCTCGGCGACCAGCGCCGCCTCGGCCGCGGCGCTCGCCTGGACGAAGCCGCCGGCAGGGGGCGTCACCGGCACGTCGCCGAAGCGCAGCAGCGGCGTTCGCCGCACGACGACATCCTCGCCCTCGCCATCCGGGCGGAGCAGCGCCAAGCGGGCCAGATCGGCCGCTGCCGCGAAATCGGCGAGGCCCGCGCGCGTGGCGGCATCCGCCGGCAATTCGCTGACCAGGGCCAGGTCGATGCCGCTCTCGGTCAACGTGGCGCGCGCGTCGAGGCTCTGTCCGGGGCGAAGCAATGGCGCCAGCGCCGCCCGCAGCGGCGCCATCAGCGCGACCAGCTCGGGCGCCAGCACGAGGCAGGTCTGTAGATCGACGATGCGCCGGCTCTCGGCCTCATGGAAGCCGAGCAGGACCGCGGCTCCGACACGCCGGGCGACGAAATCGGCACGCCGGCGGCTGCCCGGCGCGGTCCGCACCAGCGGTGCGACCTCCACCTCGCCAAGGCCGTGGCGCGCCAGTGCCCGCACCACCAGGTCGCGCTTCCAGGCGGCGTAGGCCGGATCGGCGAGGTGCTGGAGCGCGCAGCCGCCGCAGGCGTGGAAATGCGGGCAAGGCGGCTCGACGCGATCGGGACCGGGCTCGAGCACCTCGCGCAGCTGCGCCGCGATGCCGTCGCCCTTCGGCCGGCCGAGCCGCACCATGACCCGGTCGCCCGGCACGGTGTAGGGCACGTAACAGCGCCCGGCCGGCGATTCCATGATGCCGTCGCCCTGCGCGCCGAGGCGCTCGATGCGGCCTTCGATCTCACGCATGGCGCGCCGCGATCAGGAATTCCTTGTTGCCCTCGGGGCCGAGGATCGGGCTCTCGGCAATGCCGATTACCCGCCAGCCGGGCTGGCGGCCGAGCCAGGCCTCGATGCGCGCGCAGACCTCGCGATGCAGCGCCGGATCGCGCACCACCCCGCCCTTGCCGACCCGCCCCGGCCCGACCTCGAATTGCGGCTTGATCAGCGCCACCAGCCAGCAGTCCGCCCCCGCCAGCGCGAGCGGCGCCGGCAGCACCTGTTCGAGGCCGATGAAGCTCGTGTCGCAGGTGATGATGCCGACCTCGTCGGGCACCTCGGCGCGGCTGAGGAAGCGGGCATTGGTGCGCTCGAGCACGACGACACGCGGATCGTTGCGCAGCCGCCAGTCGAGCTGCCCGTGGCCGACATCGACGGCATAGACGCGCGTCGCGCCGCGCGTGAGCAGCACGTCGGTGAAACCGCCGGTCGAGGCGCCGACATCGAGCGCGACCCGCCCGGTCGGGTCGATGCCGAAATGGTCGAGCGCATGCGCGAGCTTGACCCCGCCGCGGCTCACCCAGGGATGGGGCTTGCCGCGCACTTCGACCGGGGCGTCGGCGGCGAGCATCTGGCCCGGCTTGTCGAGCCGCCGCTCGGCCGCGAAAACGCAGCCGGCGAGGACCAGCGCTTGAGCCTTGGCGCGCGATTCGGCGAGGCCCCGTTCGACCAGCAGCTGGTCGAGGCGGATGCGGCGGGGTTTGGCGCTCGAGCCCATGCACTCAGCTATGCGCCGTTGGCCGGCCAGGGCAAGCCCCTCATGCCGGCCGCGTCCGCAGCTCGAAGCGAACGACCAGCGGCAGGGCGGTCATCGCCAGGCTGATCGCCAGCCCGACCCAGACCCCCAATCCGCCCAAGCCGAGCGGAAAGGCGAGAGCGACGCAAAGCGGGAAGCCGACGCCCCAATAACCGATGGCCGCGATCAGCATGGGCGTGCGCGTGTCCCTGAGCCCGCGCAGCGCGCCGGCGGCGATCACCTGGGTCGCGTCGGCAAGCTGGAACAGGGCGGCCACGGCGAGAAAGGCGACCGCGATCTCGGCCACCGCCCGGACGCCCGTCGAGCCGGGTTCGAGAAAGAGCGCGACGATCTCGCTCGGCAGAAACCAGAACAGCAGCGCGGTGGCGACTGCCGTGGCGACGCCGGTCGCGAACGCCACCTGCCCGGCGCGGCGCGTGCCGGCGCGGTCGCCCTGCCCGAAGGCGATTCCCACCCGCACGGTCGCGGCATGACCGATGCCGGTCGGCACCATGAAGGCGATCGCCGCGCATTGGATCGCGATCTGGTGCGCGGCCAGCTCCGCGGTGCCGATGCGCCCCATCAACTGGGCGGCGGTGGAGAACAGCCCGATCTCGAGAAACAGAATGCCGCCGATCGGCGTCCCCACCCTCAAGATTTCCTTCAGCTTCGGCCAGTCCGGACGCCACCAGTGGCCTAGAACGGCGAAGCGGCGGAAACGGCGGCTGGCCAGGACATGGGCGAGCAGCGCCAGGAACATGCCGCTCGCCACCAGCGCCGAGCCGACGCCGGCACCGCGCAGGCCCCAGGCCGGCAGGCCGAAACGGCCGAAGATCAGGCCGTAGTTCAGGACGGCGTTCACCGCCACCGCGCCGACGCTGATGCTCAGGATGGCCCGGGTCTGGCCGAAGGCGGCGAGAAAGCTGCGCAGCACCACGAAACCGAGCGACGGGACGAGGCCGAAGACGAAGGGGCGCATGAACTCCTCGGCCATGGCGGCGAGCTTCGGCTCCTGGCCGATCAGCAGCAGGATCGGACGCACCTGCCAGAGCAGCGCCGCGAGAATCAGGCCGCTCCCGGTCGCCACCCACAAGCCCTGCCGGACATAGCGCCGGACCTCGCGCACGACATGGCGGCCACGGCCGCGCGCGATCGCGGACAGCGGCGCCACCGCCGTCACCGTGCCGAAGGCCAGGAAGAAGACGAAAAAGTGCGCGCTCCAGGCCAGGCCCGCGGCAGCCAGCGGCTCAGCCCCGAGCCGGCCAAGCAGCAGCACGTTGGTGGTGTTGATGGCGACGATGGCGACTTGCGCCGCCGCCAGCGGCATTGCCAGCCGCAGCGTCTCCGCGATCTCGCGGCGCCAAGGCGCGACGATCGGAACGGAGGCGATGGCTGACATGCGGGCACCCTGCGTTCGGTCGTTCCGCCGCAGCCGCGACGGCGCGTGCACCCGATGCCGCCGGGGTCAGGCCCGCGCCGGCAGATCGACCGCCGCGCGGCCGAGCGCGTCCAGCGCGGCGGCGACGATATGGGCGGCGTTCAGCCCGGCATCGTCGTACTGCCTGGCCGGCGTGTCGTGCTCGATGAAGCGGTCGGGCAGCACCATCGGCCGCACCTTCAGCCCCTGATCGAGCAGCCCGCTCGTCGCCAGATAGTGCAGGACGTGGGCGGCGAAGCCGCCGACCGCGCCTTCCTCGATGGTGATCAGCACCTCGTGGCCGAGCGCCAGCCGGCGCACCAGATCCTCGTCCAGCGGCTTGCAGAAGCGCGCATCGGCGACCGTGGCCGAGAGCCCGCGCGCCTCCAGTTCGTCGGCGGCGGCCAGCGCCTCGGCCAGCCGGGCGCCGAACGAGAGGATCGCCACCGTGCTGCCCTCGCGCAGCACCCGGCCCTTGCCGAGCGCCAGCACCTCGCCCGCCGCCGGCAGCGGCACGCCGAAGCCCTCGCCGCGCGGATAGCGGAACGCGCTCGGCCGGTCGCCGATCGCCGCCGCGGTCGCCACCATGTGGACGAGCTCGGCCTCGTCGGCCGCGGCCATGACGACGAAGCCCGGCAGGGTGGCGAGATAGGTCACGTCGTAGGCGCCGGCATGGGTCGCGCCGTCGGCGCCGACCAGACCGGCGCGGTCGATGGCGAAGCGCACCGGCAGGCCCTGGATGGCGACGTCGTGCACCACCTGGTCGTAGGCGCGCTGCAGGAAGGTGGAGTAGATCGCGGCGAACGGCTTGAAACCCTCGCAGGCCAGGCCGGCGGCGAAGGTCACGGCGTGCTGCTCGGCGATGCCGACGTCGAAGCAGCGGCCGGGAAAGCGCCGCGCGAAGAGGTCGAGGCCGGTGCCCGAGGGCATCGCCGCGGTGATGGCGACGATGCGCTCGTCCTTTTCGGCCTCGCGCGTCAGCGCCTCGGCGAAGACCTGGGTGTAGGTCGGCGGGCCGGCCTTGGCCTTCGCCTGGGCGCCGGTGACGACGTCGAACTTGCCGACGCCGTGGTACTTGTCGTCCGATTCCTCGGCCGGCGGGTAGCCTTTGCCCTTCTGGGTGACGACATGGACCAGCACCGGGCCGGTGTCCTTGGCGTCGCGGACATTGCGCAACACCGGCAGCAGATGGTCGAGATTGTGGCCGTCGATCGGCCCGACATAGTAGAAGCCGAGCTCCTCGAACAGCGTGCCGCCGGTGACCAGGCCGCGGGCGAACTCCTCGGCCCGCTCGGCGGTGACGCCGAGCCGCCGCGGCAGCAGCTTGGTCACCTGGCGCGAAAGGTGGCGCAGCCCGAGATAGGTGCGCGACGACAAGAGCCGAGACAGATAGGCGCTCATCGCCCCGACCGGCGGCGCGATCGACATGTCGTTGTCGTTGAGGATCACGATCAGCCGCGTGTCCCGCGAGCCGGCGTTGTTCATCGCCTCGTAGGCCATGCCGGCGGACATGGCGCCGTCGCCGATGACGCAGACCACGTGGTTGGGAGAGCCGGCGAGGTCGCGCGCCACCGCCATGCCGAGCCCGGCCGAGATCGAGGTCGAGGAATGCGCGGCGCCGAAGGGGTCGTAGGCGCTTTCCGAGCGGCGGGTGAAGCCCGACAGGCCGCCGCCCTGGCGCAAGGTGCGGATGCGGTCGCGCCGCCCGGTCAGGATCTTGTGCGGATAGGACTGGTGGCCGACGTCCCAGATCAGGCGGTCGCGCGGCGTGTCGAAGACGTGGTGCAGCGCGACCGTGAGCTCGACCACGCCGAGGCCCGCGCCGAGATGGCCGCCGGTCTTGGACACGGCGTCGATGGTCTCGGCGCGCAGCTCGTCGGCGAGCTGTCTGAGCTGCTCGACCGTGAAGTCCCGGATATCGGCCGGGTCGCGCACAGTGTCGAGCAATGGGGTGCGGTTGCTCACGGGCGACACGCCCGCCTCCTTCTGCCTGCGTTCAAGAGCGGCGGGTTATAGCAAACCCCGCCAGATCGCACAAAAGCTTGGCCTTCGGACCGAACAAATCAAGGTGTTTCGCCGCCTGGTCGGCCAGCATCGCGGCCTGCGCCCGCGCCCGGTCGCGGCCCATCAGGGCAACCAGCGTCGCCTTGCCGGCGGCGGCATCCTTGCCGACCCGCTTGCCGGCCTCGGCTGCCGTGCCCTCGACGTCGAGCAGGTCGTCGGCGATCTGGAAGGCGAGGCCGAGGTCGTGCGCATAGGCGCGCAAGGCATGGCGCTTCGCCACGTCGGCGTGGCCGAGCACGGCACCCGCCTCGCAGCAGAAGGCGATCAGGGCGCCGGTTTTCAGCTGCTGCAGGCGGGTCACCGTGCCCATTTCGAGGCGCTGGCCTACGGCGGCGAGGTCGATCGCCTGGCCGCCGACCATGCCGGCCGCACCGGCGGCGACGGCCAGCCCGCGCACCAGCTCGGCGCGCACTTCGGCATCGCCGTGCGTGGCCGCCGAGGACAGCACCTCGAAGGCCAGCGCGAGCAGCGCGTCGCCGGCGAGGATCGCGTTCGCCTCGCCGAAGCGCACGTGGGTGCTCGGCTTGCCGCGGCGCATGTCGTCGTCGTCCATGCACGGCAGGTCGTCATGGACCAGCGAGTAGCAATGGACCATCTCGACCGCCGCGGCGACCCGCAGCGCGAACGGCTCGGCGACGTCGAACAGCTCGGCCGAGGCCACGACCAGGAACGGCCGCAGCCGCTTGCCGCCGCCCAGCGTGGCATAGCGCATCGCCTCGACCAGCCGCGCCTCGGGCCCGCCCGGCTCGGGCAGCAGCGCCGCCAGCAAGTCCTCGACCGCGCGGCCGACATAGTCCATCGCCTGGCGCAACTCGGTCACGTCGTCTGCTGCCGCGCTCAGTCGATGTCGGCGGGCGCCAGCCCGACGCTGCCGCCCGGGCCGACGACGATCTTCTCGATGCGGGCCTCGGCGGCCCGCAGCTTGGCCTCGCAATGGCGCTTGAGCTGGGTGCCGCGCGTGTAGATGGCGATCGACTCCTCGAGATCCACCTGGCCGGTCTCGAGCCGGCGCACGATTTCCTCCAACGCCGCCAGCGCCTGCTCGAAGCTCATCGCGCTGATGTCGGCCGGGATTTCGTCGCCCGCGGCGGGCGACGCCGGCGATGCGGCGGGTTTGGCCATTGATCCTCCTTGCGGCGGCCAGTCCAGGGCGGAATCCGGGCGCACTTAGGCTTCCATCAGCGCCCGCACATGGGCGCGCGCCGCGGCCGCGAGCGCGGCCAGATTGTAGCCGCCTTCGAGCGTCGAGACGATACGGCCGTTGGCATGCCGGGCGGCGAGCTCGACCAGCTTGTCGGTCACCCAGTGGTAATCGGAATCCATCAGGTTGAGATGGGCGAGCGGGTCGCTGGCATGGGCGTCGAAGCCGGCCGAGACCAGCACCAGCTCCGGCGCGAAAGCGTCGAGCGCCGGCAGAAGCTCGCGCTGCACGACGGCGCGGAAATCGGCCGAGCCGGCCATCGGCGGCAGCGGCAGGTTAAGGACGTTGCCGACCCCGCGTTCCTCGCGCGCGCCGGTGCCGGGATAGAGCGGCCACTGGTGCGTCGAGGCGTAGAAGAGTTCTGGATCGCGCTCGAACATCGCCTGGGTGCCGTTGCCGTGATGGACATCGAAGTCGATCACCGCGATCCGCCGCAAGCCGTGCACCGCGCGCGCCTGCAGCGCGCCGATGGCGACGTTGTTGAACAGGCAGAATCCCATCGCCCGGCCGGGCTCGGCGTGATGGCCGGGCGGACGGACGGCGCAGAAGGCGTTGCGCACGCTGCCCTCGATGACCGCGTCCACGGCGGCGCAGAGCGCGCCGGCGGCGCGCAGTGCCGCCTCGCCCGAACCGGGCGAGATCGCGGTGTCGCCGTCGAGATGGACGATGCCGGTTTCGGGCACGCGCGAAAGCACGGCCTCGACATAGGCCGGATCGTGCACCCGGGCCAGCTGCGCGACGGTCGCCGGCGGTGCCTCGCGCCGGTCAAGATAGGCGAATTCCTCGTCCTCGAGGCCGCGCAAGACCGCCCGCAGCCGGTCGGCGCATTCCGGATGGCCAAGGCCGGTGTCGTGGTAGAGGCAGGCGGAATGCGTGTAGAGGGCGGTGGGCAAGCCGGTGCTCCTCCCTGGGCGGCAGCGATTGTCTTGCAGTAGTAATATGGTGGCGGGAGGTGCCGCAATCACCCTATTGGTGGCCGGCCCTTCGGTGCTAGGCTGCCGGCCGGCGGCGGGCGACGTCGGGTAAGACCCGGTTTCGGATTTGCGGGCGGTCGCATTAGGAAATCGGATCGCGGCGGAAAGTTCACGGAAGATGCGGATTGCCACACAGTTGGTGGTCGTGGCGTTTTTGGCCGCGCTCGCAGGTGCCGCGTGGTACTACCAGGATCGGCTTCCCTGGCCCGGCCGCGAGCCGGCGGGCGGGCCGGCGCGTGGCGCCGCAGCGCGGGCGATCAGCGTCGAAGTCGCCGCGGCAACACGCGCGGACGTCGTCACCTCGGTCGAGGCGGTCGGCACGGCCTTGGCCAACGAAGCCGTGGCGATCACCGCCAAGACCAGCGGCCTGATCAAGAAGATCGGCTTCCAGGAAGGCCAGAAGATCGCCGCCGGGACGGTGCTGGCCGAGCTCGATGCCGGCGAGACCGAGGCCAAGCTGGCGGAGCTGCGGGCGGCGCGCGAGAATGCGCGCACCGTGCTCGAGCGCGCCAAGGCGCTGCTCGCCACCCGCAACGTGCCCGAGGCGCGCGTCGAGGAGCTGCAGGCGCTCTACAGCGTCGCCATCGCCCGCGTCCAGGCCGAGGAGGCCAAGCTCGCCGACACCGTGATCCGCGCCCCGTTCAGCGGCCGGCTCGGCCTGCGCCAGGTCAGCCTCGGCGCGCTGGTGCGGCCCGGCGACACCATCACCACGCTGGACGACACGTCGGTGATCAAGCTGGATTTCGAGGTGCCGGAGATCGAGCTGCCGGGCATCCAGCCCGGCCTGGCGGTGACCGCGACCGGCGCGGCGGTGCCCGACCGCGAATTCGCCGGCCAGGTCACCACCATCGCCTCGCGCGTCGACCCGGTGACGCGTTCGGTCAGGGTCCGCGCCACCGTGCCCAATGCCGACGAGGCGCTGAAGCCCGGCATGTTCATGACCGTGCGCCTGATCACCGGCCGGCGGTCGAATGCGGTGGTGATCCCCGAAGAGGCGGTTCTCAGCACCGGCGGGCAGCACTTCGTCTTCGCGGTCAAGGAGGGCAAGGCGCAGCGCGTGCGCGTGCGGCTCGGTCAGCGTTTGCCCGGCAAGGTCGAGGTCCTCGACGGCGTCGCCGCGGGCACCGAGGTGATCGTCGGCGGCCTGCAGCAGGTGCGCGACGGCGTGCCGGTGCGCGTGCTCGGCAAGAGCCCGGCCGGCATCGCCGGCCCGGCGACGAGGCCGGCCGGCTAGGCAGACAGGGAGGGCGCGAGCGATGGTGCTTTCCGACGTCTCGATCAAGCGCCCGGTGCTGGCGACCGTGCTGTCGCTGGTGCTGCTGATCTTCGGCCTGTTCGCCTTCCGCGGCCTGACGGTACGCGAATACCCGGACATCGATCCGCCGATCGTTACCGTCAACACGATCTATCGCGGCGCCTCGCCCGAGATCATCGAGAACCAGGTCACCCAGATCATCGAGGAGGCGGTCGCCGGCATCGAGGGGATCAAGTCGATCGCCTCGTCGAGCCGCGAGGAAAGCTCCTCCGTCAGCATCGAATTCACCCTTGACCGCGACGTCGACAGCGCCGCCAACGACGTGCGCGACCGCGTCTCGCGCATCATCGCCAAGCTCCCCGACGAAGCCGACCCTCCGACAGTGGCCAAGACCGAGACCGATGCGCGGCCGGTGCTGTGGATGACGCTGACCAGCGACCGGATGGACGCACTCGATCTGACCGACTACGCCGAGCGCTACCTGGTCGACCGTTTCTCCACCGTGCCGGGCGTGGCCTCGGTCACTGTCGGCGGCGGCCGGCGCTACTCCATGCGCATCCGCCTCGATCCGGCGGCGCTGAGCGCGCGCAGCCTGACGGTGCAGGACGTCGAGGCGGCGATCCGCCGCCAGAACGTCGACCTGCCGTCGGGGCGGATCGAGGGCGCGATGCGCGAGTTCGCGGTGCGCACCGAGTCCGGCCTGCGCACGCCCGACGAATTCCGCAACCTGGTCATCCGCGAGCGCGAGGGCTTCCTCACCCGCCTCGGCGAGGTGGCCAAGGTCGAGTTGGCGGCCGAGAACGAACGCACCGAGATGCTCTCCAACGGCCGCCAGACGGTCGGCATCGGCATCGTCCGACAGTCCAAGGGCAACACGCTCGAAGTCGCCCGCGGCGTCAAGGAGGAGGCCGCTCGGCTGCGCGAATCGCTGCCGGCCGGGATGGCGCTCGACCCGGCCTACGACCAGTCGATCTTCATCGACCGCTCGATCTACGAGGTCGAGCACGCGCTGATGGTGGCGATGGCGCTGGTGGTCGGCGTCATCTTCGTCTTCCTGCGCTCGTGGCGGGCGACGCTGATCCCGGCGGTCGCCATCCCGGTGTCGATCATCGGCTCGTTCATCGTCATCGCCGCGCTCGGCTATTCGATCAATGTGCTGACGCTGCTGGCGCTGGTGCTGGCGATCGGCCTGGTCGTCGACGACGCCATCGTCGTGCTCGAGAACATCCACCGGCGCATCGAGGAGGGCGAGCCGCCGCTGCTCGCCGCGGCGCGCGGCGCGCGCCAGATCGGCTTCGCGGTGATCTCGACCACGCTGGTGCTGATCGCGGTCTTCGTGCCGATCTCCTTCCTCGAGGGCAATACCGGCCGCCTGTTCCGCGAATTCGGCATCTCGGTGGCGGCGGCGGTGCTGTTCTCGGGCTTCGTCGCGCTGTCGCTGACGCCGATGATGTGCTCGAAGCTGCTGCGCGAGACCAGCCAGGAGAGCGTGCTGGTGCGCGCGACCGAGTGGTTCTTCGTCGGCATGCAGCGCGGCTACCGCTGGCTGCTCGCGGCGACGCTGCGCATGCCGGTGGTGGTGATCGCCCTCGCCGTCTTCTTCTCCGGCATCGCCTACGGGTTCTACCGCGCCATTCCGCGCGAGTTCGCGCCGGTCGAGGACCGCGGCATCGTCTTCCTCTCGGTGACCGCGCCCGAGGGCTCGAGCCTCGACTACACGAAACGCAACGTGCTCGAGATCGAGCGGCGCATGATGACCTTCGTCGAGCGCGGCGATGCGAACAGCGTGATGACCATCCTGGCGCCGAGCTTCGCCCGCCCCGGCCCGGTCAACACCGCATTCTCGATCGTGCGTCTGAAGCTGTGGGACGAGCGGCCGAACAGCCAGCAGCGGATCGTCGCCGAGGCGTTCCCGATGCTGGGCGGCGTTCCCGGCGTGCGCGCCTTCGCCATCAACCCGCCGAGCCTCGGCCAGCGCGGCTTCCAGCCGCCGGTGCAGTTCGTCCTCGGCGGCCCGACCTACGAGGTGCTCGACGCCTGGGCCGAGCGGCTGCTGGCCCGCGCCGCCGAGAATCCGCGCCTGATCAACCTGAGCAAGGACTACGAGGAGAGCCGGCCCGAGCTCAGGGTGCGCATCGACCGCGACCGCGCCGCCGACCTGGGCGTGTCGGTTGAGACCATCGGCCGCACGCTGGAAACGCTGCTCGGGTCGCGCTTCGTCACCACCTTCGAGCGCGAGGGCAAGAAGTACAACGTCATGGTCCAGGCCCGTCCTGAGGACCGGGCGCGGCCGCAGGACCTGAAGAACATCTACGTCCGGACGGCGGCCGGCGACCGGCTGGTGCCGCTCTCGAATCTGGTGACGCTCGAGGAGAGCGCCAGCGCCCGCGAGCTCAACCGCGTCGACCGACTGCGGGCGGTGACCATGTCGGCCTCGCTGGCGCCGGGCTACACGCTGGGCGAGGCGCTCGATTACATGGAGCGCATCGCCGCCGAGGAGCTGCCCCCCGAAGCGCGCATCTCCTATGGCGGGCAGAGCCGTGAATACAAGGAATCGAGCGCCGCGCTCTATGTAACCTTCGGCCTCGCGCTGCTCGTCGTCTTCCTGGTTCTCGCCGCGCAGTTCGAGAGCTTCATCCATCCGGCGATCATCATGGTCTCGGTGCCGCTGGCGGTGACCGGCGCGCTCGGCTCCATGCTGCTCTACGGCGTGACGATGAACGTCTACAGCCAGATCGGCATCATCATGCTGGTCGGGCTGATCGCCAAGAACGCGATCCTCATCGTCGAGTTCGCCAACCAGCTGCGCGACGCCGGCAAGGGGATCTTCGATGCCGTGCTCGATGCTGCGGCGATCCGCCTGCGGCCGATCCTGATGACCACCATCTCGACCATCTTCGGCGCCCTGCCGCTGGCCATTGGCAGCGGCGCCGGCGCCGAATCGCGCCGGGCGCTCGGCATCGTCGTCATCGGCGGCATGGCTTTCGCGACCGTGCTCAGCCTGTTCGTCGTGCCGGTGCTCTACCTGCTGCTGGCGCGCTTCTCGCGTCCGGCCGGCTTCATCGCGCGCCGGCTGAGCGAGCTCGAGAGCGGCCACGAGCGCGCCGCCGAGCAGCCGGCCGAATAGCGCGCCATTCGGGACCGCGATGGCCGACCTGTCCAGCCAGACCGGCGGCGAGCGGGCGCCGCCGAAATACCACTATCTCCGCTACAACGTGCACGGCGTGCTGCGGCCGAACTGGGCGATCACGCTCGGTCTCGTCTTCCTCGCCCGCCACGTCCTGCTGCTGCTGGTGATCGGCCTGTCGCACGGCCGCGGCGGCGGCGAGGGCGTGCCGCAGCTCGCCCTCTTCCTCGATCCGGCCTTCATGATCTCGGATCTGCCGGCCCTGGTCCTGCTGGTCGCCATGCTGCACCGCCGGCCCCAGGCCGGCCCGCTGACGCGGGCGATCTGGGCGCACGGCCGGCTGCTGATCCTCGCCGCGGTCGGGCTGTGGGCGGCGATCCTCGCGTACCTGCGGGGGTTCGACTTCGCGCGCTATGACGAAGCCATCTGGGCGATGATCGCGATCAACGTTGCCCTGGTCGCTTATACCGCCCTGTCGCCGTATGTGCGCGACCTCTTCGCCGGTTTCCCGGCCCCGACTGCCGCGCCGGCCGGGCGCGTCTGAACGGCATCAGGTGGCCGACGATCTCCGGCTCGGCCCGGGGAGGAATAGGCAAGTCCCGGCCAGCGTTTACCGGCTCCAGAGGCACTCGGCGGCCGGGCTGGCAATGGCCCCACGGGCATGGCAAACCGCTCAGATCACAAACGGCCGCGCCCGCGCCTGTTGACGCCCCCAACCTCCGGGTCGCTTCTGCGACCGCTTGTCGCGGCCCGATTCTTCGGGGTTTCCCCAAAGGCCGGCAATGGCTTATTAAGATTAACATTACGAATGCGGGATTATAAGCGGAACAAGGCCCCGGGGCCGGCCGCGGCGCGGAAGGACGGGAGGACGAGATGGACTACAACCGGGTATTCGCCGACGCCGTCGAGCGGCTGCGGGCCGAACGCCGCTACCGCGTCTTCACCGACCTGGCGCGCCATGCCGGCGCATTCCCCCGCGCCACCAACCATTCCGATCCGGCGACGCCCGAGATCACCGTCTGGTGCTCGAACGACTATCTCGGCATGGGCCAGCACCCGGCCGTGCTCGCCGCCATGACCGAGGCCGTCGCGCGCTTCGGCGCCGGCGCCGGCGGCACCCGCAACATCTCGGGGACCAATCATCCGCTGGTCGAACTCGAGCGCGAGCTCGCCGACCTGCACCGGCGCGACGGGGCGCTGGTCTTCACCTCCGGCTACGTCGCCAACGAGACGGCGCTGGCGACCCTCGGCAAGCTGCTGCCGAACTGCCTGATCCTCTCCGACCAGCTCAACCACGCCTCGATGATCGAGGGCATCCGCCACGCCGGCTGCGAACGCAAGATCTTCCGCCACAACGACCTCGACGACCTCGAATCGCTGCTTCGGGCCGAGCCGCGCGAGCGGGCCAAGCTGGTGGCCTTCGAATCGGTCTATTCGATGGACGGCGACATCGCCCCGATCGGCGCCATCTGCGACCTCGCCGAGCGCTACAACGCGATGACCTATCTCGACGAGGTGCACGCGGTCGGCCTCTACGGGCGGCGCGGCGGCGGGGTCGCCGAGCGCGACGGCGTGATGCACCGGCCGACGGTGATCCAGGGCACGCTGGCCAAGGGCTTCGGCGTCATCGGCGGCTACATCGCCGCCTCGGCGCCGCTGGTCGACGCCGTGCGCTCCTACGCTCCGGGCTTCATCTTCACCACCGCGCTGCCGCCGGCGATTGCCGCCGGCGCGCTCGCCAGCGTGCGCCACCTCAAGACGAGCCAGGTCGAGCGCCAGCGCCACCAGGAGCGGGCCGCCACGCTCAAGCGGCTCTTGCGCGCCGCCGGGCTGCCGGTGATGCCGAGCGAGAGCCACATCGTGCCGGTGCTGGTCGGCGACGCCGGCCTGTGCAAGCAGGCGAGCGACATGCTGCTCGCCGACTACGGCATCTACATCCAGCCGATCAACTATCCGACGGTGCCGCGCGGCACCGAGCGGTTGCGCGTCACGCCGACGCCCTTCCACGACGACACGATGATGGCCCGGCTGGTGCAGGCGCTCGGCCGGGTGTGGGAGCGGCTCGGCCTGCGCGCCGCCGCCTGAGCGGCGCCCCGTCGCTCAGCAGAAGAAGTCCGGCAGAAGGTCCTCCTCGCGCGTGCCGGCGTGACGGTAGCGCGCGAAGTCGCCGACGCCCTCGGCGCGCAGCACCTCCTCGTCGATGCAGAAGTTGCCGGTGAAGCTGCGGCTGTCGCGGGTGAGTATTGCATGCGCCGCGTCGGCCATGATCTCGGGCTTGCGGCAGTTCTTGAGCGCGTTCGGCCCGCCGAGCATGGCCATCGCGGCGGTGTCGATCGCCGTCCTCGGCCACAGGGCGTTGACGGCGACGCCGTCCTTGCGGAACTCGCCGGCCATGCCGAGCACGCACATGCTCATGCCGAACTTGGCCATCGTGTAGGCGACATGGGGGGCGAACCAGCGCTCCTCCATGTTGAGCGGCGGCGAGATGTTGAGGATGTGCGGGTTGGCCGCCTTGAGCAGGTGCGGCAGGCATTTCTGCGAGCAGAGATAGGTGCCGCGCGTATTGACCTGGTGCATCAGGTCGTAGCGCTTCATCGGCGTGTGCAGCGTGCCGGTCAGGCTGATCGCCGAGGCGTTGTTGACCAGGACGTCGATACCGCCGAACCGGGCCGCCGCCTCCTCGACCGCGGCCTCGACCTGCGCCTCCTCGCGCACGTCGACGACGCAAGCGAGCGAGCGCCCGCCCGCCTTCTCGATCTCCGCGGCGGCGGTGTGGATCGTGCCGGGCAGCTTGGGATGCGGCTCGGCGGTCTTGGCGGCGATGACGACGTTGGCGCCGTCGCGGGCCGCGCGCAGGCCGATCGCGAGTCCGATGCCGCGGCTGGCGCCGGTGATGAACAGGGTCTTGCCCTTGAGCGAGCCCATCGCGCGACCTCCCTAGTTGCCGGCGAAGCCCGGCTTGCGCTTCTGCACGAAGGCCATGATGCCCTCGCGCATGTCATTGGTCGTGGTGCAGTCGGCGAAGCTCAGCGCCTCGGCCTGGAGCTGGCCTTCCAGCGAGCGGTCGAGCGAGGCGTTGAGCAGCGTCTTGGTGTTGCCGATGGCGTGGGTCGGGCCGGCGGCAAGCCGCGCCGCCAGCCTGGCGGTCTCCTCGGCCAGCGCCGCCGCCGGCACGACGTAGTTGACGATGCCGAGCGCCTTCGCCGTGGCGGCGTCGAAGCGCTCGCCCAGGAGCGCGATCTCCATCGCCTTCTTCAGCCCGACCAGGCGCGGCAAGAAGTAGGTGCCCGAGCCGTCGGGGCTGGTGCCGATGTTGACGTAGGCGAGCGTGAAGAAGGCGCTATCGGCGGCGATCACCAGGTCGCAGGCCATGGCCAGGCTCAAGCCGAAGCCGGCGCAGGCGCCCTGCACGCTGGCCAGCACTGGCTTGCGCATGCGCCGGAGCGTGAAGATCGCCGGATGCAGCTCGTGGATATAGCCCTCGAAGGCGCTGCGCCGCTCGGCCGGCGGCATGGCGAACATCTGGGTGAAGCTCTTGACGTCGCCGCCCGACATGAAGTGCTCGCCGGCGCCGCGGATCACCAGGCAGCGCACCGCCGCATCGTGCTCGATGCGGGCGAAGAACGCCTTCATGCCCTGCAGCATCTCGACCGACAGCGCGTTCAGGCTGGCCGGCCGGTTGAGGGTGCAGGTCGCGACCGCGCCCTCGATCGCGGTGACAAGATCTTCGCTCATGTTCGCCCCCTCTTGCCGTATCGCGCCGTCAGTCCGCGGCGTCGGCATCGGCCGCCGAGCGCCGGTAGCGATAGACACCGCTCGCATCCAGCTCGCGGCTTATGTCGCCCCGTGCGAGCAGGAGATTGAGGTGCGCCAGCGCCTCGCTGGCGGCGAGAAAGGCATGGTCTCCGCCAAGGTCGCGCCTGAACAGCGCAGGCAGAAGCTCGATCGCGCTTTTTGGCGTGGTCAGCGCCGCGACCAGGCGCTCGAGCCGTTCGGCGTGATGCTTCTTCAGCGCGTCGAGGCGCGCCTCGAGACCGACGAACGGGTCGTTATGCGCCGGCAGGACCAGCGTTTCGGGCGGAAGGCCGCGGAAGCGATCGAGCGAATCGAGGTATTGCTGCAGCGGATTCGCCTCGGGTTCGCCCGGATAGACGCCGATATGCGGGCTGATGCGCGGCAGCACCTGGTCGCCCGAGATCAGAAGGCCGAGCTCGGGCGCGTAGAGGCAGGCATGCTCGGGCGAATGGCCGCTGCCGACCATGATCCGCCAGTCGTGGCGGCCGGTCCGCAACCTGTCGCCGTCGGCGAGGCGGCGGAAGGAGCGCGGGATCTCGCTCACCCCCTTGCGGAAATTGCTGAAGCCGCGGGCGCGGACCTGGGCGATGGCGGCCTCGCCGAAGCCGGTGCGCCGGTAGAAGCCGATCACGTCCTCGGGCACCTCGGGCAGCGCGTCGAGGGCCAGCATGCGCCCAAAGCCCCATTCGCCGAGCGTCATCCAGAGCGGCGCCTGCCAGCGCTCGGCGAGCCAGCCGGCGAGGCCGAGATGGTCGGGGTGGAAATGGGTGCAGATGAGCCGGGTGACGGGGCGGCTGGCGAGATGGCGGGCGAACACCGCCTCCCAGAGCTCGCGGATGCGCCGGGTGTTGAGACCGGTGTCGACGACCGTCCAGCCCTCGCCGTCCTCGAGCAGCCAGAGATTGATGTGCTCGAGCCCGGGGATCGGAATCGGCATGCGCAGCCAGAAGACGCCGGGGCGGACAGGCAGCGCCTCGCCCTCGGCGGGGCGCTCGGCGAACGGATAGTGCAGGCGCGCGGGCACGGGTCGGAGAACTCCGGTCGGCGGCGGGAAAGGCGCGGCCCGCGCGGCGGCGGGACCGGCGCAGGATAGCTTGACGTTTACGTAAACGTCAACCGAGGCGCGGCGCGCCTCACGCCACCGCCAGCATTTCCTCAGTGATCGCGTCGACGGCGTCGGCGCCGAGGGTGGCCGCGGTCAAGAGGCCGTCGGCCTGCGGCAGCACATTCTCGGCGTAGAAGCGGGCGGTGGCGATCTTGGCGCGGTAGAAGCGGTCGTCCTCGCCCAGGCTCAGCGCCCGCGCCGCCGCCAGCGCCTGGCGGCCCAGCAGCCAGCCGCCGGCGACGGTGCCGAACAGGCGCAAATACGGTGCGGCGCCGCCGGCGGCGCGGTTGGGCGCCGCGGGCAGCGTCGCCAGCATCCATTCGGTCGCCTCGGCCAGCGCCTCGCAGCCTTCGGCGAGCGGCGCACGCAAGGGTTCCAGCGCCTCGCCGCCCGCGGCCAGCTCGGCATCGAGCGCGCGCATGCGCTGGATGAAGCCGCGCGCCGCCTCGCCGCCCTGCATCGGCAGCTTGCGGCTGACCAGGTCGAGCGCCTGGATGCCGTTGGTGCCCTCGTAGATCGGCGCGATGCGGGCATCGCGCATGTGCTGGGCCGCGCCGGTCTCCTCGACGAAGCCCATGCCGCCGTGGATCTGCACGCCGATCGAGGTCAGCTCGCAGCCGAGATCGGTGGCCCAGGCCTTGGATACCGGGGTCAGCAGCTCGACGATCGCCTGCTCGGCCTGGCGCCGTGCCGGGTCGGCGTGGCGGCGGGCGAGGTCGATCGCCTCGGCATTGGCATAGACCAGCGCCCGCGCCGCCTCGATCTGCGACTTCATCAGCATCAGCATGCGGCGCACGTCGGCGTGCTCGACGATCGGCACGCTTTCGGCCGGCGCGCGGCCCGCCGGGCGGCCCTGGCGGCGCTCGCGGGCGTAGGCCAGCGCCTGCTGATAGGCACGCTCGGCGATCGCCACGCCTTGCAAGCCGACCGAGAGGCGGGCGTTGTTCATCATCGTGAACATGCAGCGCATGCCCTGGTTCTCGCCGCCGATCAGGTAGCCGACCGCGCCGCCGTCGTCGCCGAAGGACATCACGCAGGTCGGGCTGGCATGGATGCCGAGCTTGTGCTCGATCGAGACGCAGCGCAGGTCGTTGGCCGCGCCCAGGCTGCCGTCGGGATTGACCAGGAACTTGGGCACGATGAAGCAGGAAATGCCCTTGGTGCCGGGCGGGGCGCCCGGGGTGCGCGCCAGCACCAGATGGACGATGTTCTCGGCCATGTCGTGCTCGCCGTAGGTGATGAATATCTTGCCGCCCCTGATCCGCCACGAGCCGTCGGCCGCCCGCTCGGCGCGGGTCCGGACCGCGCCGACGTCCGAGCCGGCCTGCGGCTCGGTCAGGTTCATGGTGCCGCTCCACTCGCCCTTGACCATCCTGGCGAGGTAGGTCGCCTTCTGCTCCGGCGTGCCGTGCGCGGCAATCAGCTCGGTCGCGCCCTGGTTGAGCAGCGGGCAGAGCGAGAAGGCCATGTTGGCCGAGGTGATCATCTCCTGCACCGCCACCGAGACCGCCCAGGGCAGGCCGCCACCGCCGTATTCCGGCTCGAACGGCACCCCGTTCCAGCCGGCCTCGCAGAACTGGCGGTAGGCTTCGCGGAAGCCGGCCGGCGTGCGCACCACCCCGTTCTCGAGCCGGCTGCCGGTGCGGTCGCCTACCCGGTTGGTCGGCGCGACGATATCGCGCGCGAACCGGGCCGCTTCCTCGAGCACCTGGTCGACCAGGTCCGGCTCGGCATGTTCGAGCCCGTCGAGCCGCGCCAGCGCCGCCAGGTCAACGACGTTGTTGAGAACGAAACGCATGTCGCGCAGCGGCGCCGTGTAGTCGGTCATGGCGAGACCCTCCCCGCGATGGCGGCGCCGGGATCGAGGCAGAACCGGCCCGGTGCAGTCCGCTCCGTTATAGGCCAGGGGCGCACTTCGCGCCAACCGCGCTGGCCCGCCTCGCCGCGGCCGGCCGCCTCTGCTAAGAAGGCCGCGCCATGAGCGCCCGTATCGCCGCCGCCAGTCCCGACGCCATCGCCGAGGCGGCGGTCCTGTTGCGCGCCGGCGCGCTGGTCGCATTCCCGACCGAAACAGTCTACGGCCTCGGCGCCGACGCCACGAACGACGCCGCGGTGGCGGCGATCTTCGCGGTCAAGGGACGGCCCTCCTTCAACCCGCTGATCTGCCACGTCGCGGACGTCGCGGCGGCCCGCCGTCTGGTTGCCTTCGATGCCCGCGCCGAACGGCTCGCCGGCGCGTTCTGGCCGGGCCCGCTGACGCTGGTGCTGCCGCGGCTGCCCGGCTGCCCGGTGGCGCCGCGCGTCGCCGCCGGCCTCACGACGCTCGCGGTGCGCGTGCCCGCGCATGCCGTGGCGCTGGCGCTCTTGCGGGCGGTGGAGCGGCCGCTGGCCGCCCCCTCGGCCAACATTTCGGGCCGGCCAAGCCCGACCGCGGCGCCGCATGTCGCGCGCGACCTCGGCGACCGGGTGGCACTGATTCTCGACGGCGGCCCCTGCCCGGTCGGCGTCGAATCGACCGTGGTCGGCCTCGCCGATGAGCCTGCGCGCCTGCTCCGCCCCGGCGGCGTGCCGCGCGAGGCAATCGAGGCGCTGATCGGCCCGCTCGCCGCGCCCGAGGGCGGTCCGGTCGCGGCGCCGGGCATGCTGACCAGCCACTACGCGCCCGAGCTCCCCTTGCGCCTCGAGGCGCGGGCGCCGCAAGGGCGCGAGGCGCTGCTCGCCTTCGGGCCCGACGTTCCGCAAGGCTTCGCCGCCACGCTGAACCTGAGCCCGCGCGGCGACCTCGCGGAAGCGGCCGCCAACCTGTTCGCCTATCTGCGCGCCCTCGACCGCGCCGAGTTCGAGCGCATCGCCGTGATGCCGATCCCGCAGGCCGGGCTCGGCCTCGCCATCAACGACCGGCTGCGCCGCGCTGCCGCGCCGCGCTAGTATTCGCGCCCATGAACGCCGTGTCCCCCGACATCCTCGACCGGCTGCGGGCCATCGTCGGCCCGCGGGGCTGGACCTCGGACCCGCAGGAAATGGCGCCGCACCTGGTCGAATGGCGCGAGCTCTATCGCGGCGTCGCGCCGATCGTCGTCAGCCCCGCCACCACCGCCGAGGTCGCGGCGGTGGTCGCGCTTTGCCACCAGACCCGCACGGCGATCGTGCCCCAGGGCGGCAACACCTCGCTGGTCGGCGGCTCGATCCCCTTCGAGCGCGGCGACGAGATCGTGCTGAGCCTGAAACGGATGAACCGGGTGCGCGCCGTCGATCCGCTCAACGACACCATCACGGTCGAGGCCGGCTGCGTGCTGGCCGAGGTGCAGGCGGCGGCGGCGCGCGCCGACCGCCTGTTCCCCTTGCGCATCGGCTCGGAGGGCAGCTGCCAGATCGGCGGCAATCTCTCGACCAATGCCGGCGGCAATGCCGTGCTGCGCTACGGCAACACGCGCGAGCTCTGCCTCGGCCTCGAGGTGGTGCTGCCCGACGGCCGCGTGTGGGACGGGCTCAGGGGGCTGCGCAAGGACAACACCGGCTACGACCTGAAGCAGCTCTTCATCGGCGCCGAGGGCACGCTCGGCGTCATCACCGCGGCGGTGATGAAGCTCTTTCCCCGGCCGCAGTCGGTCGAGACCGCGATGGCCGCGGTGCCCGGCCCTCGCCAGGCGGTCGAGCTGCTCGCCTTGGCCAAGGCGCTCTCGGGCGGCCAAGTCACCGGCTTCGAGCTGTTGCCGCGCGTCGCCATCGACTTCGCGCTGAAACACATGCCCGGTAACCGCGATCCGCTGCCGGCGCGCCACGACTGGCAGGTGCTGATCGAGCTCAGTTCGGGCCGCTCGGGCGGCGAGCTGCGCACGACGCTCGAGGCGGTGCTGGAACAGGGCGTCGACAAGGGGCTGGTGACTGACGCGACGATCGCTGCCTCCTCGGCCCAGGTCCGCGCCCTCTGGAAGCTGCGCGAGGACGTTTCCGAGGCGCAGAAGCCCGAAGGCGGCAGCATCAAGTGCGACATCTCGGTGCCGGTGTCGAAGATCCCCGAGTTCATCGAGCGCGCCAGCGCCACGGTCACGGGCATGATCCCCGGCGTCCGCATCGTCGCCTTCGGCCATGTCGGCGACGGCAACGTCCACTTCAATTCGTCGCAGCCGGTGGGCGCGGACCGGCGGCAGTTCATGGCGCAGTGGGACGCCGTCACAGGCGCGGTCCACGACATCGCCCACGCGCTCGGCGGCTCGATTTCGGCCGAGCACGGCGTCGGCCGGATGAAGCGCATGGAGATCCGGCGCTACAAGCCGGCCGTCGAGATCGAGCTGATGCGGGCGGTCAAGCAGACCCTCGATCCCGCCGGCATCATGAACCCGGGCAAGGTCGTCTGACGGCCATCGGCTTGTCCCCGCGGCCGCCCTTCGCAGTTGCACAATCGAGACAAATGGCTATGCTCGCCCCAAGCGCCGCGCCGGCCTGCCGGGCGCGGCGCAATCATGGCAGGGGCCCGCGCCGCTGCCCGCAAAAAAGGCAGGGCGTAGAACAGGGAGTGGCGCCCGAGGATGGCCGACGACTTCATTCTCGAGACGACGGGACTGACCAAGGAATTCGCCGGCTTCGTCGCGGTGAGGGACGTCAATCTGCGCGTCCGCCGGCACAGCATCCACGCGCTGATCGGGCCGAATGGCGCCGGCAAGACCACCTGCTTCAACCTGCTCACCCACTTCCTGGTGCCGAGCGCGGGGCGCATCGTCTACAACGGCAACGACATCACCGGCACCGATCCCGCCACCATCGCCCGCAGCGGCATGGTGCGCTCGTTCCAGATCTCGGCGGTGTTCCCGCACCTCACGTTGCTCGAGAACGTGCGGGTGGCGCTGCAGCGCAAGCTCGGCATCTCGTTCCATTTCTGGCGTTCGGAGCGCAGCCTCGACCGGCTCAAGGACCAAGCGCTCGACCTCCTCGCCGCGGTCGGCCTCGGCGAGTACGCGCATCTGACCGCGGTCGAGCTGCCCTACGGGCGCAAGCGCGCGCTCGAAATCGCCACCACGCTGGCGCTGGAGCCGGAGATGATGCTGCTCGACGAGCCGATGGCGGGGCTCGGCCACGAGGACATCGGCCGCATCAGCGAGCTGATCAAGCGAGTGGCGCAGAATCGCACCGTGCTGATGGTCGAGCACAACATGAGCGTGGTCGCCGACCTGTCGGACTGGATCACCGTACTGGCGCGCGGCGAGGTCATCGCCGAGGGCCCCTACGACACGGTGTCGAAGCATCCGCAGGTGATCGAGGCCTATGTCGGCACGGCCCATGCGTGAATCGGGCGCCGCGCCGGACGCCGGGACGCTGCTCGAGGTGAGCGGCCTGCAGGCCTATTACGGCGAATCGCACATCCTGCACGGCGTCGATTTCCGGGTCGGCGAGGGCGAGGTGGTGACCCTGCTCGGCCGCAACGGCGCCGGCAAGACGACGACGCTGAAGTCGGTGATGGGCATCGTCACGCGGCGCACCGGCTCGGTGCGCTTCGCCGGCAGCGAGATGATCGCGCTGCCGTCGAACGCGGTGGCGCGGCTCGGCCTCGCCTATTGCCCCGAGGAGCGCGGCATCTTCGCCAGCCTGAACGTCGAGGAGAACCTGCTGCTGCCGCCGGCCGTCCGGCCGGGCGGCATGGCGGTGGCCGAGATCTACGAGCTCTTCCCCAATCTGGCCGAGCGGCGGCGCAGCCAGGGCACCAAGCTCTCCGGCGGCGAGCAGCAGATGCTGGCGATCGGGCGCATCCTGCGCACCGGCGCCAAGATGCTGCTGCTCGACGAGCCGACCGAGGGCCTCGCCCCGGTGATCGTCAAGAAGATCGGCGAAGTGATCCGCCAGCTCAAGGGCCGCGGCTTCACCGTGCTGCTGGTCGAGCAGAACTTCCGCTTCGCCGCCACGGTGGCCGACCGCCACTACGTGATGGAGGACGGCCGCGTCGTCGACGTGGTGGCCAGGGACGAGGTGGCGGCCAAAATGGACAAGCTTCACGACTACCTCGGCGTCTGAGCGCCGGGGCGGACCCGCAACAACCGAGACGGGAGGACCAGGATGAAATACCGATTGAGCCTGATTGGTGCCGCCGCGATCGCGCTCGCGGCCGGCGGCGCCGCCGCGCAGGTTTCCGACAACGTGGTCAAGATCGGCGTGATGAACGACCAGTCCGGCCTCTATGCCGACATCCCCGGCCAGGGCTCGGGGGTGGCGGCGCGCATGGCGGCCGAGGCCTGCGGCG
>CAYTWJ010000007.1:0-27163 GCA_964442055.1 uncultured Rhodospirillaceae bacterium
CCCTGCCGCATCGCCCGCATGTGCCTGGCGGCGAGGTTGTTGCGCACGCCGGTCCAGGGCTCGACGCCCTTCGCCACCTGGTCGGCCCACGACCATTCCGCCGGCTCGGTCTTGAGCAGCCAGTGGTTCACCGCCCTCTCCTCAGACAAGCGATTCGGTGGTGAACGGGCGGGCAAGCAGGCCCTCGGCGGCGGCGGCGATCGGCGCGCCGTCGTGCAGCACGGCGGCGACGGCGGCCGAGATCGGCATCTCGACGCCGAGCCGCGCGGCCAGCGCGCGCACGGCGGCCGCGGTGCTCACCCCCTCGGCCACCGAGCGCCGGCCGTCGAGCAGCTCGGCGAGGCGCCGGCCCTGCCCGAGCTCGCGGCCGAGCGAATAGTTGCGCGATTGCGGGCTGGTGCAGGTCAGCACCAGGTCGCCGAGGCCCGAAAGGCCCATCAGCGTCTCGGCCCGCGCCCCCTTGGCGCGGCCCAGCCGGACGATCTCGGCCATGCCGCGGGTGATCAGCGCGGCGCGCGCGTTGTGGCCCAAGCCTAAACCCTCGACCATGCCGCAGGCGATGGCCAGCACGTTCTTGACCGCGCCGCCGACCTGCGCGCCGACCAGGTCGTCGGAGAGATAGGGGCGGAAGGTCGGCCGCCCGAGCCGCGCCGCCAGCGCCTCGCCGTCGAGGGCCGGCGCCGCCGCCAGCGTGACCGCGGTCGGCAGGCCGCGCGCCACCTCGGCGGCGAAGGTCGGGCCCGAGAGCACGGCGAGCGGCGCATCGCCAAGCTCGGCGGCGGCGACCTCGCTCATCAGCGCGCCGCTCGTCTCCTCGATGCCCTTGGCGCAGATCACCAGCGGCGTGCGGCGCCGGACATGCGGCGCCAGCGCCCGGCAGACCGCCCGCAGGTGCTGCGCCGGCGCGACCAGCAGCAGCGCGTCCGCATCGGCGGCGGCGGCCAGATCGCCGGTGGCGCGCAAGGCGGCGGGCAGCGGCACGTCGGGCAGGAAGACCGGGTTCAGATGGTCGCGGTTGATCGCGGCGGCGACCTCGGGCTCGCGCGCCCACAAAAGCGTCGCGCCGCCGGCGCACGCCGTCGCCGCCAGCGCCGTACCCCAGGCGCCGCCGCCGATCACCCCGATCCTGTCGAACCCGCTCATCAACCGCCGCGCGCTTGCGCCTTCGCTGCTTTCGGCGACAATCTCTCGCCATGGCGCAAGGACCATACCTCATTCTCGGCGCGACCGGCAGCGTCGGCGGCGGCATCGCGCGCGAATTGCTCGCGCGCGGGCTGGCGGTGCGGGCGCTTGTCCGCGATCCCGCGGCGGCGCGCGCGCGCTTCGGCGCCGCCGAAGGCCTCGAATGGATCGGCGGCGACGCCACGGACCGCGACCGCTTGGTCGCCGCGGCGCGCGGCGCCGCCGCCATCGTGCACGGCGTCAACCATCCCTATCACCTCTGGCGGCCGCACATGGTCGACGTCACCGCCAACGTCGTCGCCGCGGCGGCGGCCGGCGGCGCGGCCATCCTCTTTCCCGGCAACGTCTACGGCCTCGGCCGCCAGACCGGCCGGCCGCTCGGCGAGGATGCGCCGATGCAGCCCTGCTCGCGCAAGGGCGCGCTGCGGGTCGAGCTCGAGGCCATGCTGCGCGCGGCCGCCGAGACGCGAGGCGTGCGCGTGCTGGTGCTGCGGGCCGGCGACTATTACGGCCCGACGGTGCGCAACGGCCTGGTCGACCGCATCTTCGGCCGCGCGCTGCAGGGCCGCCGCATGCAGACCTTCGGCCGCCTCGACGTCGCCCACCAGTGGGCCTACATGCCCGACCTCGCCCGCGCCGCGGTCGACCTGATGCTGCGCGCCGAGGCGCCGGCGCCCTTCGAGGTCGTGCATTTCCGCGGCCACGTCGCCGATCCGGCGCGCGGCTTCCTCTCCGCGGTCGCCACTGCCGCCGGCCATCCCGGCCTCGGCGTGCAGGTGCTGCCCTGGTGGCTGCTGCGCCTGGCCGGGCTCGCCGATCCGGTGGTGCGCGAGCTCCTCGAGCTGCGCTACCTCTGGGACGAGAGCGTGATCCTGTCGGGCGACAAGCTCGGGCGGCTGCTGCCCGGCTATCGCGACACGCCGCTTCAAACGGCGATCGCCGCGACGCTGCGAAGCTACCGCACGCTCACGCCTTGACGCCGGCATAGGGCCTGGGCTCGGCGTCGAGGTCGAGCGGCCAGCGCGCCCGCGCCGGCGCGTCCATGCCGTCAGTGATTCCCTCGCGCAGCCGCTCGATGCCGGCCCAGGCGATCATCGCGCCGTTGTCGGTGCAGAGCCGCGGCGGCGGCACGTGCAGGGCGAAGGCCTGCTCGTCGGCCAGCGCCTGCAGGCGCGCGCGAAGCGCGCGGTTGGCGGCGACGCCGCCGGCGACGACCAGCCGCCGTCCGGCCGCCGGATGGCGGTCGGCGAACCAGAGCATGGCGTGGCGCGTGCGGTCGGCCAGCGCGTCGGCGACCGCCGCCTGGAAGCCGGCGGCGATGTCGGCACGCTCGCGCCCCGCCGGCGGCGCGCCGAGGCCGGCGACGAGGTGGCGCACCGCGGTCTTGAGGCCGGAGAAGGAGAAGTCGCAGCCCGGCCGCCCGACCAGCGGGCGCGGCAGGTCGAAGCGGCTGGCATCGCCCGTCGCCGCCTCGCGCTCGATCGCCGGCCCGCCCGGATAGCCGAGGCCGAGCAGCTTCGCGGTCTTGTCGAAGGCCTCGCCGGCGGCGTCGTCGATGGTGGTGCCGAGCCGCACGTAGCGCCCGACGCCCTCGATGGCGAGCAGCTGGCAATGGCCGCCCGAGACCAGCAGTAGCAGGTAGGGGAAGGGCACGTCGTCGGTCAGCCGCGCCGACAGCGCGTGGCCCTCGAGATGGTTGACCGCGACGAACGGCTTGCCGCTCGCCGCCGCGATCGCCTTGCCGGTCATCAGCCCGACCAGCACGCCGCCGATCAGGCCGGGTCCGGCGGTGGCGGCGACGCCGTCGAGCTCGGCGAAGCCGGTGCCGGCCTCGCGCATGGCGCGGGCGACCAGCCAGTCGAGCTCGGCGATATGGGCGCGCGCGGCGAGCTCGGGCACGATGCCGCCATAGGGCGCGTGCTCGTCGAGCTGCGACAGCACCAGGTTCGAGCGGATGCGCGCGGCGGGGCGCGCGTCGTCGCCGACCACGGCGCAGGCGGTCTCGTCGCAGCTCGTTTCGATGCCGAGGACGATCATGGCGATTTGCGCTAACCTCCGCGCGCCCTTAACAGCACGGCGCCGGCCCCGATGGCAAGCACGACGACACCGTTCCTCCGCATCGGCACGCGCGGTTCGCCGCTCGCGCTCGCCCAGTCGCGCGAGGTGCGGGCGCGGCTCGCCGCCGCGCACGGCATCGAGGAGGCGGCGATCGAGCTCGTCGTCATCCGCACCTCGGGCGACCGCATCCAGGACCGCCCGCTGGCCGAGGCCGGCGGCAAGGGCCTGTTCACCAAGGAGATCGAGGAGGCGCTGCTCGACGGCCGCGTCGACCTCGCCGTCCATTCGATGAAGGACGTGCCGACCGTGCTGCCGCCCGGCCTTGGCATCGGCTGCCTGCTGCCGCGCGAGGATCCGCGCGACGCGCTCATCTCGCGCGCGGCGACGACGATCGGCGCCCTGCCGCCGGGCGCCGTCGTCGGCACCGCCTCGCTGCGCCGCCAGGCGCAGGTCCTGCACCGCCGCGCCGACCTGCGCGTGGTCAACCTGCGCGGCAATGTCGAGACCCGGCTCAAGAAGGTCGCCGCCGGCGAGGTCGATGCCACCTTTCTCGCCTTGGCGGGGCTGCGCCGCCTCGGCCTCGCCGAGCGGGCGACGGCGGTGCTCGACACCGACGAGATGCTGCCGGCGGTGGCGCAGGGCGCGGTCGGCGTCGAATGCCGCGACGACGATGCGCGCGTGCGCGAGCTCCTGGCGCCGCTCGGCCATGCGCCGACGGCCGCCCGCGTCGCCGCCGAGCGCGCGCTGCTCGCCGTGCTCGACGGCTCGTGCCGCACGCCGATCGCCGCCCTGGCCGAGGCCGGCGCCGACGGCCGGCTGAGCTTGCGGACGGCGATCATCCGCCCCGACGGGCGCGAGCGCCTCGACGCCGCGCGCAGCGGCACGGCGCGCGACGCGGCGGCGCTCGGCGCCGACGCCGGCGCCGAGCTGAGGCGCCGCGGCGGCGCCGGCTTCTTCGCCGCCCCCTGAGCCGATGCGCGTCCTGATCACGCGGCCCAAGGAAGACGCCGACGAGCTCGCCGCGTCGCTCGCGGCGCGCGGCATCGAGGCGGTGGTCGAGCCGATGCTGGCCATCCGGCGGCGCGAGGGCGGGCCGCGCGATTTCGCCGGCGCGCAGGCGGTGCTGGTGACCTCGGCCAACGGCGCGCGGGCGCTCGCCGCGGCGATGGCGCGGCGCGACCTGCCGGTGCTGGCGGTGGGGCCGGGCAGCGCGGCGGCGGCGCGCGCCGCCGGCTTCATGCAGGTGACGAGCGCCGACGGCGACGTGACGGCGCTGGCCGAGCTCTGCCGCCGCACGCTCGCGCCCGGCAAGGGCCGCCTCGTGCACGCGGCCGGAAGCACGGTGGCCGGCGACCTGGCGGGAGCGCTTGGCGCCGCGGGCTTCGAGGTCGAGCGCCTGGTTCTCTACGAAGCGGTCCCGGCCGACGCTCTGTCGGCGCGCTGCGCCGAGCTCCTGCGCGAACGCGGCCTCGACGCGGTCCTGCTTTTCTCTCCCCGCACGGCGGCGACGTTTGTTAGTCTCGTCCGGCGCGCGGCGCTGGCCGACGCGCTCGGCGAGACGGACGCGCTGTGCCTCAGCCGCGCCGTCGCCGATGCTGCCGGCGCGGTGCGCTGGCGGCGCATCCTTGTGGCCACCCGCCCCGACGCGCAGTCGCTCTTGCGGCTGCTCGACGCGGCACCTTGACAGAGAGCGAGTGCTGAGCGAGCGCGCCGAGGCAACGCAGGAAATCATCGACGCCGAGGTGCAGCCGGTCGAGCCGCCGCCGAAACGGCGCGCCCCCGCCGCGGCCCTCGCGGCGATCGTCGCCGCCCTGGTCGCGGCGGTCGTCGCGGCCGGCATGCTGTGGCTTCTCGGACAGCGCCCGACGCCGACCGCCGACGCGCAGCTCGCCGAGCGCGTCGCCGCGCTCGAACGCGCTCTCGCCGCCCGCCCGCCGCCAGTGCCGGGCGTCGAGGCACGCGAGGCGATTGCCGGCCTGCGCCAACCGCTGGAGGAGCTCGCCCGCGACCTTGCCGGCCGGCCCGATCCGAGCGAGCGCCTGATGCGGCTCGAGGAACGGCTCAAGGCAAGCGAGGAACGCGGCGAAGGCCCGGGGCTCGCCGCCCTGGCGATGCGCGTCGCCGGGCTCGAGCAACGCCTGCTCGAGCGGCGCGAGCCGGACACGGCGCTCTTGCGCCGGCTCGATGGCCTCGCCCAGCGCATCGACGGCATCGAGCGCACCATGGCCGCGCTGACCGATGCCCATGCCGAGCAGGCAGCGGCGATCAAGCGCGACCTCTCGCGCATCACGGCGTTGGCCCGGCTGCGGGCGGCGGCGCTGCGCGGCGCCCCCTACCGGGAGGCGCTGGCCGACGTCGAGCGCCAGGCGGTCGGGCTCCCCGAGTCGGCGCTGGCGCCGCTGCGCGCGCGCGCGGCCGCCGGCGCGCCGGCGCTGGCCGAGCTGCGCGCGCGCTTCGAAGGCGTCGCACCCGAAATCCTGCGCGCCAGCCGCATCGCCGCCGGTGGTTCGTGGTGGGAGCAGACGCTGGCGCGGCTGACCACGCTGGTCACCATCCGGCGCGTCGGCGAGGTGCCCGGCGAGGACGCCGAGGCGATCATCGCCCGCGCCGAGGCGCGGCTCGGGCGCGGCGACCTCGCCGCGGCGGTTGTCGAGATCGACAGGCTCACCGGCGCGGCGGCCGAGGCGGCACGGGGCTGGCGGGCCGCGGCGGGTGAGCGCCTTGCCGTCGAGCGCGCGATTGCCGAGCTCGAGGGCGCGACCATCGCCGGACTGGCCGAAGGGCGCTGACCGCGTGGGGATGCTGCGGGCCATCGTCGCCTTCGCCGCGCTCGCGGCGATTGCCGTGATCGCGGTGTGGGTCGCGGAGCGGCCGGGCGGCATCGTCGTCGACTGGGGCGATTACCGCGTCCAGACGTCGCTCGGCGTCGGATTGCTGGCGCTCGGCCTGCTGATCGTCGCGATCCTGGCGCTTTCCAGGCTGTGGCGGCTGGCGCGCTACGGCCCGGCGATGATCGGCGTGGCGCGGGCCACCCAGCGCCAGCGGCAGGGCGTCGAGGCCTTCGCCGAAGGCATGGTCGCGGTCGCGGCGGGCGATGCGCGGCGCGCCGGCTTGCTGGCGCAGCGCGCCGAGCGCTATCTGCCCGGCCGGCCGCTGGCGCTGATGCTGGCGGCGCAGGCGGCGCAGCTCGCCGGCGACGAGGCCGCCGCCGAGCGGCGTTACGAGGCCATGCTGGCGGTGGCCGACACCGAATTCCTCGGCCTGCGCGGCCTCGCCGGCCAGGCGCGCCGGCGCGGCGATCTGGCGCGCGCGCTCGATCTGGTGGGGCGGGCGGCGGCGCTCAGGCCCGATTCGCCTTGGGCGCTTGCGGAGCGCTTCGACCTCGAGATTCGCGGCGGCGATTTTGCCGCTGCCGCGCAATCGCTGCACCAGCTCGAGCAGCACCGCCTGGTGACAGGGGCCGCGGCGACGCGCCGCCGCGCCGTGCTGGCCCTGGCCGAGGCGCGCAAGGCGGAAGGAGCCGGCCGGCACGCGGACGCGGTGCGGCTGGCCGCCGCCGCGCAGGCCGCGGCGCCGGGCTTCGCGCCGGCCGCCGCCTTGCGCGCGGCGCACCTGCTTGCGGCCGGCAAGCGGCGGCGCGCCGGCAAGGTGCTGGCCGCGGCCTGGTCCGCCGCGCCGCATCCCGACCTGACCGCGGCCTGGTTCGCGCTCCATGCCGGCGAGCCGGCGCGGCGCAAGCTGGAGGGCGCCGAATCCTTTGCCGGCGCCGTCGCGCACGACGAGGCCCGCCTGCTCGTCGCCCGCGCCGCGCTCGAAGCCGGCGACTTCGCGCGCGCCCGCGCGGCCCTCGAATCGCTCGACCGGCTCGGCCCGCGCGGCATGCGGCTGATGGCCGAGCTCGACGAGGTGCAGTATGGCGACCACGCCGGCGCGGTGCGCTGGCGCGATCGCGCCGATGCCGCCCCGCCCGAGGCGGAATGGGCCTGCGCCAGCTGCCCGGCGACGATGCCGGCCTGGGCGGCGGTATGCCCGAATTGCGGCGCTTTCGACAGCCTGGCCTGGCGGGCCGCGGCAGCGCCCGCCCCAAGATCGGCCCTGGGGCCGACCCTGGCGCCGCCGGCCGCCGCGCCGCCGGCCCTGCCCGGCCCGACGGCGCCCGCCGGCTGACCGGCATCAGGCCGCGTTGGCCTGCGGCATCAGGTCGTAGGGCGCCTTGTAGCCCGGCAGCGCGGCGACGCGGCCCATCCAGGCATGGACGTTGGGCCACTCGGCAAGGTCGATGTTGCCTTCGCCGGCATAGGCGAGCGGGGCGTAGCAGCCGATGTCGGCGATGGTCGGCCGCTCGCCGACCAGGAACGGCGTCGCGGCGAGACTGGCGTCGAGCACCTTGATCCCGGCCTCCGCCGCCTTGCGAAAATAGTCGGCGACGGCCGGGTCGGGCTTCATGAAGCGGGTGAAGAAGCGCGTGCGGCCGACGCCGGGCAGCAGCCGGTCGGCCTCCCAGGCGAGCCACTCGAGCGCGCGCCAGCGCTGGCTTTCGCCCTCGCCGCGGAACTTGCCCAGCGTCTCGCCGAGATAGTTGAGGATCACGTTGGACTGGCAAACCGTGCGCTCGCCGTGCACCAGCGCCGGCACCTGGCCGTAACGGTTGATGACCAGGTATTCGGGCTGCTTGTGCATGCCCTTGGAAAGGTCGACGTGGCGGTAGGCGAAACGCTCGCCCGACAGCGCCAGCATCAGCGCCGCCTTGTAGCTCGGCGCCGACAGGAAGCTGCCGTAGAGCGTGAACCGGGCGGTGGCGGCTGCGGACATCGTTGCTCCTCCCTGCGGCGCGCGCGGGCGCGCCGGCCGAGAGCCTCGCCGCCGCCTGTCGGGGTGTCAAGCGCGGCGCGGCTCCGTTCTTCTGCTAGATTGCCGGCGACGGGCTGCCAGCGAGGGGGCGATGGACTACGAAGACATCCTTTTCGAGGCGACGGCGGGCGTCGCCCGCATCACCATCAACCGGCCGCGGGTGATGAACGCCTTCCGCGCCCGCACCTGCGAGGAGCTGATCGACGCCCTCAACCGCGCCGGCTGGGACAAGTCGATCGGCGTCATCGTCCTCGCCGGCGCCGGCGAGCGCGCCTTCTGCACCGGCGGCGACCAGTCGGCGCACGAGGGCCAGTACGAAGGCCGCGGCACCATCGGCCTGCCGATCGAGGAGGTGCACGGCCTGATCCGCGAGGTGCCCAAACCGGTCATCGCGCGCGTGCAGGGCTACGCGATCGGCGGCGGCAACGTGCTGGCCACGGTCTGCGATTTCACCATCGCCGGCGACAAGGCGGTGTTCGGCCAGGTCGGGCCCAAGATGGGCTCGGTCGACCCCGGCTTCGGCACCGCCTATCTGGCGCGCGTGGTCGGCGAGAAGAAGGCGCGGGAAATCTGGTATCTCTGCCGCCGCTACACGGCCGTCGAGGCGCTGGCCATGGGGCTGGTCAACGTTGTCGTCCCCGACGACCAGCTCGACGCCGAGGTGGCGCGCTGGTGCGCCGAGATCCTCGAGCGCAGCCCGACCGCCATCGCCATCGCCAAGCGCTCGTTCAACGCCGACACCGACCATATCCGCGGCATCGCCGCGATGGGCATGCAGGCGCTGAGCCTCTACTACCAGACCGAGGAGTCGAAGGAGGGGGTGCGCGCGCTCAAGGAAAAGCGCAAGCCCGACTTCCGCCGCTTCGTCAAATAGCCGCTGGCCGGCCCCGCAGCCGGCTCAGGCCGCCTTCGGCGTGACGCAGATGTTGGCGTTGCCGCTGCCCGAGCTCTGGGCGTAGGTGCCGTACTGGCGGCCGACCAGCGGGCCGCGCGCCTTCTCCAGCGCCTCCATCGCGCCGATCATGCCTGAGATCGTGCGCCCGCCCATCTCCGCCACCGCGGCGCGGGAAAACTCGGGCAGGAACTGGTGCAGCGCCTTGGCCTGGCCGCCGAGGGCGAGCTCGATGAAGCGGCGGTCGAGCGCCTGCAGCTCGGGACTCGGCCACTTGTCCGGGCCGCGCACCACCTTGTGGGAGAGGGCGCAGCTCGAGATGAACACGGCGCGCCGGCCGCTGGCTTCAGCCGCCTTGTGCACCAAACGGCCGACGGTGACGCATTCCTCGATCTCGGAGCAGACCACCGAAGGCAGCGTCACCATCGGCACCTCGGCCTCGGGGTCGAGATACTGGATCGGCACCAGCGAGGCGTAGTCGAAGGTGTAGTGGCTGACATCGTTGACGCCGCAGGGGATGCCGGCGCCGACCATCTTGTCGCGCAGCGCCAGCGCCATCTCGGGGTCGCCCTTGCGCCGGTAGGGGATGCCCGGGATGATGTCCGGCGCCTCGTCGGCGATGCAGATGCCCTCGTGCACCCGGTGCGCGGTCACGTACCAGTTGAAGGTCGAGACCCAGTGGGCCGACTGCAGCACGATCACGTCCGGCCGCATCGCGCGAATCGCCTGGCCCATCTCGCGCAAGCCCGAAATCAGGCCGAGCTGGAAGACCGGCGCGTTCTTCTCGATGCCGATGCGCGGCGTGTGCGCGGCGACGCCGCAGGCGATCAATCCACCCGACATTCCTCGTCCTCCCTGCCGCGCCGGTTCCGCCGTCCCTGGGCCGCCCCGCGTGGCGTCGCTTTCGTCGGCGCCGCCGCATGGTAGTGAGCGCGGGGCGGGGGGTAAAGGGCGCCGCCGACCGGCTTCAGGCCTCGAAGCGGCGGCGCAGCTCTTCGGGGATCGGCTTGGTCTGCAGCCGGCCGGGCTCGCTCGGGTGGCGGGCGGCGAACACCCGCCGCTCGAAGCCCTCGGCGCGCAGCGTCTCACCGTTGAGGACGCGGTGGCCGACGACCAGCGAGCGCTCGGCCCATTCGCGCACCTCGCTGTGGATGGCGAGCGCGTCGCCGTAGGAGGAGGGCGCGAGGAAGCGGGCGTTGGCCTCGACGATCGGCAGGCCGACCACCTGGTACTCATCGAGCAGGGTCTGCTTGCGCAGGCCGACGCTCTCGAGCAGGTGGCGCGTGGCCGCGTCGAACCAGCGGAAGTAGTTGGGGTAGAAGACGATCCCCGCCGGGTCGGTGTCCCCCCACTCGACGGTGACGCGGTAGACGTTCGATTTCATCGCCGTCTTGTACCAGATCGCCAGCGTGCCGGGTATCGTCCGGGCGGCGCCGCGACAACAGATGCAAACTGCGGGGAACGGCGATACCATCCGGCGCCGACGGCCGAACGGCCGCAATGAATCCAGGGAGGAATTAGGGCATCATGGCGGAAAGGAATGAACCGCCGTTCCGCGCCGACCATGTCGGCAGCTTGCTGCGCCCGCCGGCGCTCCTGCAGGCGCGCGAGGCACGCGAGCGCGGGACCATTTCGCAGGAGGAGCTGCGCCAGGTCGAGGACAAGGCCATCCGCGACGTCGTGCGGATGCAGGAGGATATCGGCTTCAAGGCGGTCACCGACGGCGAGTTCCGCCGCACCTGGTGGCACCTCGACTTCCTCGAGAAGTTCCGCAATGTCACCGTGATGCCGCCGCGGGTGAAGGTGCGCTTCCACACCCACGAGGGCGACATCGAGCTGGAGCCGCCGGGCCTGCGCGTCGACGGCAAGCTGGCGCGGCCCGGCGACATCTTCGTCGACCATTTCAGGTTCGTGCGGTCGGTGGCGCGGGCGATGCCGAAGATCACCATCCCGTCGCCGAGCACCATGCATTTCCGCGGCGGCCGCAAGGCGATCGACGAGAAGGCCTATCCCGACATGGCCGGCTTCTACGCCGATCTCGCCCGCGTCTATGCCGAGGAGATCGCCGCGCTCGGCGCCGCCGGCTGCCGCTACCTGCAGATCGACGAGGTCAACCTGGCCTATCTCTGCGATCCCAAGCTGCGCGACCAGGTGCGCAACAATATCGGCGAGGACCCCGCAACCCTGCCGCGCACCTATGCCAGGCTGATCAACGACGCCATCGCCGCGCGGCCGCCGGGCATGCGCGTCTGCATGCATCTCTGCCGCGGCAACTTCCAGAGCGCCTGGGTGGCCGAGGGCGGCTACGACCCGGTCGCCGACGTGCTCTTCAACGAGATCGCGGTCGACGGCTATTTTCTCGAATACGACGACCCGCGCTCCGGCAGTTTCGAGCCGCTGCGGCTGGTGCCCAAGGGCAAGACCGTCGTGCTCGGCCTGGTGACGACCAAGCTGCCCGAGCTCGAAAGCAAGGACGAGCTCAAGCGGCGCATCGACGAGGCGGCGCGCTACGTCCCGCTCGAGCAACTGGCCTTGAGCCCGCAATGCGGCTTCTCGAGCACGGTCGAGGGCAACAAGGTGACCCTCGACGACCAGATCGGCAAGCTGCGCCTGGTGGTCGAGACGGCGCGCGAGGTCTGGGGCTGAACGGCGGCCGGCAGCGGCGTTTCCGTTTGAAAACGCCGACTTGCGCGGCTATCGTTCGGCCATTCGATAAGGCGGCCGCGACGCGCCGATGCCCCGTTCTTGGCTGGCGGGGGAGGGGGCGCGCAAGCGGCGACGAATGAGCCGCCGAACGCGGCTGCGGCCGCACCGGGCGGCCGCCATGAACGGGGGAGGATGCCGTTACATGCCCACGGGCCAATCGCTCGATCCGCGGCCTTTGGTCGAAGCGGACCGGGTCCACCGCAGCGTCTACGTCGAACCGGACATTTTCGCGCTCGAGATGGAGAACATCTTCGAGAAGGTCTGGATCTATTGCGGCCACGAAAGCCAGGTCAAGCGGCCGGGCGACTACTGGACCGTGCAGATCGGGCGCCAGCCGATGATCATGGTGCGCCACCGCGACGGCAGCGTGCGCGTGCTCTACAACCGCTGCCCGCATCGCGGCGCGATGCTGTGCGGCGACCAGTCCGGCAATACCGGCAAGACCTTCATCTGCTCCTATCACGCCTGGCAGTTCGACACCGACGGAAAGGTGCGCACCATTCCGCTGCCCCAGGGCTATGCCGGGACGCGCCTCGGCCCCGACAACCCGGCCTGCAACATCAAGCCGGCGCCGCGGGTCGAATCCTACCGCGGTTTCGTCTTCGCCAGCCTGGCCGAGGACGGGCCGACGCTGGCCGAATTCCTCGGCGACGCCAGGATCGCCTTCGACGACATGTGCGACCGCGCCCCCGAGGGCGAGGTCGAGGTGGTGCCGAACTGCTTCCGCGTCGTCCAGCGCTCGAACTGGAAGATCTTCCTCGAGAACCAGCTCGACGCGCTGCATCCCGGCTTCACCCACGAATCGGCCGGGCGCGCCGCCGCCGAGGTCGAGCGCGGCATCGAGAAGCGCGGCGACCAGCCGCCGCTCTACTACCATTTCCTGTCCGCCTTCTACGCCACCCCGCTCGCCAAGTGGGACCAGGTGCAGACGGTCAACTTCCCGCACGGCCATTGCCTGCTGCAGGGCTACATGGGCCTGCGGCCGCAGGACCCCGACACCAAGGCCTACGAGGCGGCGATGCGCAAGCATTACGGCGCCAAGCGGGCCGAGGAAATCCTGTCGGTCAACATCCACCACGTGCTGCTCTATCCCGGGCTCAGCGTGCAGTCGCCGCTGCAGCAGCTGCGCGCGGTGCGGCCGCTTTCCGTCGACCGCACGCTGACCGAGATCTGGCATTTCCGCCTCAAGGGCGCGCCCGAGGCGATCTATCGCCGCTCGCTCGCCTACTACAACCTGGTCAACTCGCCGGCGACGATGATCAACGCCGACGATCTCGAGAACTTCTGGCGCTGCCACCAGGGCCTCGCCTCGGCGGGCGGCGACTGGGTCAGCTTCCATCGCAATGCCGGGCAGGACGACGAGGCCGGCGGCGTCGTCACCTCGCGCGCCGGCACCAGCGAGGCGCCGATGCGCAACCAGTTCCGCGCCTGGGCGACCTTCATGGCGGCGGGGCGCTGACCATGGCCGCGAAGACCGCCAAGCGGGCGAAAGCCAAGACGGCCGCGAAGGCCGCGCCGGCGAAGGCGCCGCGCAAAGCCGTCCCGGCCGGGGTGGCGAGGCCCGCCGCCGCCGAGGATCTGCTGCATCGGGTCGAGCAGTTCCTCTACCGCCAGGCGGAGCTGCTCGATGCCAAGCGCTGGCAGGACTATATCGGCCTCTTCACCGACGACGGCATATACTGGATGCCGGCGTCGCCCGAGCAGACCACCGGCGACGGCGTGCCCTCGATCTTCTACGAGGACCGCGACCTGATGAACGTGCGGATGCGGCGCGTGATGCACCCGCATGCCTGGTCGCAGGCGCCGCTCTGGGGCACCAGCCACCTGGTTTCGAACGTGACGATCGAGAAGGCGGATGCGAAGAGCGGCGACCTCGTGGTGCGCTCGCGCTTCCACATGATGGAGTTCCGCCGCGACAGCTCGCGGCACTTCGCGGGCTCGTATCTGCATCACCTGCGGCAAAGCGGCGACGGCTTCCGCATCCGCTTGCAGCGCGTCGACATGGTCAACGGACAGGGGCCCTACGATTACGTCCTGCAGGCCTGGGTCTGAGGGCCGATCGACACGGCAGGGCGCGAGGCCGCGGCGGCGTCGAAGAAGGCGAGACGGCCGCGCATACATAAGGGGAGGCAGAAAATGCGGGCATTCAAACTGTTGGCGCTTGCCGCCGCGCTGGCGCTGGGCGGGGGCGCCGCCGCCGCCGAGACGGTCAAGGTCGGCGTGGTGCTGACCTATTCCGGCAACGGCGCCGAGTTCGGCCGCCAGATCGATCGCGGCATGGAGATGTATCTGAAGATGCATCCCGACGCGCTCGGCAAGCACAAGATCGAGCTGATCAAGCGCGACAGCAAGACGCCCGACGGCGCGGTGGCCAAGACGCTGGTCCAGGAGCTGATCACCCGCGACAAGGTCGACATGGTGGTCGGCTTCGTCTTCTCGCCCGACGCGCTGGCCAGCGCGCCGATCGTCACCCAGGGCAAGGTGCCGATGCTGATCCTCAACGCCGGCACCGCCTGGATCACCAAGCAGTCGCCCAACATCGCCCGGGTGTCGTTCAGCATGTGGCATTCGGGCTACCCGATGGGGCAGTACGCCGCCGGCAAGATGGGCTGCCGCACCGCCGCCGTCGGCTACACCGACTATCCGCCCGGCAAGGACAGCCTCGAGGCCTTCAAGCTCGGCTTCGAGAACAACGGCGGCAAGGTGGTCGACGCGGTGCCGATGGGCGGCCCGGCGCAGGTGCCGGACTTCACCCCCTTCTTCCACCGCGTCAAGGACGCCAAGCCCGACTGCTTCTACGTCTTCGTCCCCGCCGGCAACCATGCCGCGGCGGTGGTGAAGACCTACAACGACCTCGGCATGCGCCAGGCCGGCGTCAAGCTGATCGGGCCGGCCGACATCGTCCAGGACACCAAGCTGCAGCAGATGGGCGACGCCGCCGTCGGCCTGCTGGTCGCCGGCCACTACGCCGCCGACCTCGACAACCCGCAGAACAAGGCGCTGGTCGCCGCCTGGAAGAAGGAATACGGCGCCGATTCGACGCCCGACTTCATGGCCTCGGCCGGCTACGACGGCATGGCGGCGATCGCCCACGTGGTGCGCAAGCTCGAGGGCAAGCTCAGCGCCGACAAGACCATGGCGGCGCTCAAGGGCTGGACGTTCGACGGCCCGCGCGGCCGGGTGACGATCGACCCCGAGACCCGCGACATCGTGCAAGACATCAAGATCATGCGCGTGGTCAAGAAGGGCGATCGCATCGCCGTCGAGGTGGTCGACCGCTACGAGCAGGTCAAGGACCCGTGCAAGCAGTTCAAGGTCGGCCAGTGCGGCTGATCGTCGGGCGGCTTGACTGTTGACCGCAACCCGGCGGCGGGCCTGCCCGCCGCCGGGTGCGCGTTTCCGCGATTGCAGGTGCCAGTGCCGCCGCCATGCCCGCTTGGTTGAACGCCGCGATCAGTATCGCGTTCGACGGCCTGGCCTACGCCATGGTGCTGTTCATCATCTCGGTCGGCCTCTCGGTGACCATGGGGCTGATGGGGCTGGTCAACCTGGCGCACGGCGTGTTCGCCATGGCCGGGGGCTACGCCACGGCGACGCTGATGGCGCGGGCCGGCCTGCCGTTTCCGCTCGCCCTGCCGCTGGCCGCCCTGCTGGTCGGCGCCGCCAGCATCCCCTTCGAGCGCGGGCTCTACGCCCGGCTCTACGGCGCCGGCGAGCTCGACCAGGTACTGCTCAGCATCGGCCTCGTCTTCATGGCGATCGCGACCACCACCTTCTTCTACGGGCCCGAGCCGATGCCGATCGACGTGCCCGACTACCTCAAGGGCCAGATCGACCTCGGCTTCCGCCAGTTCCCGGCCTACCGCTTCCTGATGATCTGCGCCGGCTTCGCCATGATGGCGGCGCTGTGGTTCGGCTTCGAGCGCACCCGCGTCGGCACGCGCATCCGCGCCGCGGTCGACAATCGGCGCATGGCGCAGTCGCTCGGCATCAATGTCGACCGGCTGTTCACCCTCACCTTCGCCATCGGCAGCGGGCTGGCGGCGCTGGGCGGCGCGCTGGCCGTCGACATCATCGGGCTCTCTCCGGTTTTCGCCATCCAGTACCTGGTGCAGTTCCTGATCGTCGTCGCGGTGGGCGGGCTCGGCAGCGTGCGCGGCGCCTTCTTCGCCGCGCTGCTGCTCGGCACCATCGACAATGCCGGCAAGTATCTGTGGCCCGAGGGCGGCGCCTTCTTCATCTTCGTCGTCGCCGTGGCGGTGCTGCTGGCCAGGCCGGCCGGCCTGTTCGGCAGGGCGTGACCGTTGCCCGCGCCCGCGCCAGCGCCCGAGCAGCTCGACGCGGCATTGGCGGCGATCGCCGGGCGTCACCGCTGGCGCGCGGTCGAGGCGCTGCCGTGGCTCGCCGCCGTCGGCGCCTTCTTCGTTTTCCCCGACTACATGGCGCTCGGCGCCCAGGTGTTGATCTGGATCCTGTTCGCGCTCTCGCTCGATCTCGTCCTCGGCTATGCCGGCATCGTCACCCTCGGCCACGCCGCCTTCTTCGGCACCGGCGCCTATGCCGCGGGCATCCTGGCGGCGCGCTTCGGCTGGGGCGAGCCGCTGAGCGGCCTCGCCGTTGCCGCCCTGGCCGCCGCCCTGGCCGGGCTGGTGTCGGGCTGGATCCTGCTGCGCTACCACGGCCTGGCGCTGCTCATGCTGACCATGGTCACCGCCATCCTGCTGCACGAGTTCGCCAACGTGCAGGCCGACATCACCGGCGGCTTCGACGGCCTGCTCGGCATCGCCCTCGACCCGCTGCTCGGCCGCTTCGAGTACGACCTCTGGGGCCATACCCATTACTGGTACGCGCTGGCGGTCCTGTTCCTGTGCTTTCTCGTCGTGCGGCGGCTGGTCCACTCGCCGTTCGGGCGGGCGCTGGTCGGCATCCGCGAGAACGCCCTGCGCATGCACGCCATCGGCTCGCGCGTGCATCTCAGGCTGGTGCTGGTCTATGCCGTCGGCGCGGCCGTCGCCGGCATCGCCGGCGGCCTGTTCGCCCAGACCAACGCCTTCGTCACCCTCGAAGTGCTGAGCTTCGCCACCTCGGGCAACGTGATCATCGTGCTGGTGCTCGGCGGCATCGGCCGGCTCTACGGAGCCTTCCTGGGCGGCGCCGTCTACATCCTGCTGCGCAGCGAACTGGCCAAGGCGAGCCCCGCCTTCTGGGAGTTCGGCGTCGGCCTGGTGCTGGTGCTGGCGGTGCTGTTCGCGCGTGGCGGTCTGCTCGGCCTGTGGGATGCGGGCCGGCAGCGGCTGGCGCGGGCCTGGCGGCGATGAGCGCGACCGCCGCGCTGGAGACGCGGGGCCTCTGCAAGGCGTTCGGCGCGCTCCAGGTCGCCCGCAGCATCGATTTCCGCCTCGATGCGGGGGCGCGGCACGCGCTGATCGGGCCCAACGGCGCCGGCAAGACCACCTTCGTCAACCTGATCACCGGGGTGCTGCGGCCGAGCGCGGGCGAGGTGCTGCTGATGGGCAAGGCGGTGACGCGCCTCTCGCAGGCGGCGCGGGTGCGGCTCGGCATCGCCCGCACCTTCCAGATCAATCAGCTGTTCCGCGACCTCACGGTGATCGAGAACGTGCTCCTTGCCGTGGCCGAGCGCACCGGCGCCAGCCTGTCGCTGTGGCGGCCGGCGGGCAGCCGCCGCGACGTGCTCGACGAGGCGGCGGCGCGGCTGGCGCCGCTCGGCCTCTTGCCGGTCGCGGCGCAGACCGTGCGCCAGCTCCCTTACGGACAGCAGCGCCTGGTCGAGCTGGCCATCGCGCTGGCGCTGCGGCCGAAGGTGCTGCTGCTCGACGAGCCGGCCGCCGGCGTGCCCTCGGGCGAGAGCCATCTCATCCTCGACGCGCTCGCAGCGCTCGACCCCGAGATGGCGGTGCTGATCATCGAGCACGACATGGACGTGGTGTTCCGCTTCGCCCGGCGCGTCACCGTGCTGGCCTCGGGCGCGGTGCTGGCCGAGGGCACGCCGGCCGAGATCGCCGAGAACCCCGAAGTGCGCGCGACCTATCTCGGCGAGGCCGGGCTGGCCGGGCGAGGGCGGCACCGTGGCTGAGCCGATTCTCGAGCTCGCCGGCGTCGTCGCCGGCTACAGCGACACCGTCGTGCTCGAGGATGTCGGCCTCGCGCTCCAGCCGGGGGAGAGCGTGAGCGTGATCGGGCGCAACGGCGTCGGCAAGACGACGCTGCTGGCGACCGTCATGGGCCATGCCAGCCTGCATGGCGGACGCATCGCCTTCGGCGGGCGCGACATCGCCCGCCTGCCGGTGCATGCGCGGGCCCGGCTCGGCATCGGCTACGTGCCGCAGGAGCGCGAGATATTTCCCTCGCTCACGGTGATCGAGAATCTCGAGCTGGCGGCCCGGCCGGGCGCCTGGACGCTGCGCCGGGTGCTCGGGCTCTTTCCGTCGCTGGCCGAGCGGCGGCGCAATCGCGGCAACCAGCTCTCGGGCGGCGAGCAGCAGATGCTGGCGATCGGCCGCGCGCTGATGGGCAATCCGGCCCTGCTGCTGCTCGACGAACCCTCGGAGGGCCTCGCGCCGCTGATCGTCGAGGAGCTGGTGCAGGTGATGAAGCGCCTGCGCGATTCGGCGGCGCTGGCGCTGGTGCTGGTCGAGCAGAACGCGCGCATCGCGCTCGACTTCTCGCCGCGGGCGGTGGTGATGGAGCGCGGCCGCATCGTCTACGACGGCGCCGGCGCCGCCCTCAGCGACGATCCCGACCGCCTGGCGCGCCTGATCGGCGTCGCCGAGCAGACGGCGGGTGGAACCCGCGGTTAGGGCCGCGCGCTCTTCGCCCGCTTTCCCGGGCGGGATTTGTTCCGAATTCCGGACCTGCGCCCACTTTCGGGCCGCGACAGGGCCGATTCTTCGGCAGCGTGCTGGCGGCGGCGGTTGGCCTCCGTTAGCTTTGCCGCCGGGTTCGCGCGCCCGAATAGCGGCGCAGGCATCCCCGCACAGCACCGTCCGAAGGGAGTCGTTGATGATCAGGCTGGGTTACAAGGCGTCGGCCGAGCAGTTCGGGCCGCGCGAGCTCTTGGGATTTTCGTGCCTCGCCGAGGAGCTCGGCTTCGACTCCGTCTTCGTCAGCGATCATTTCCAGCCGTGGCGGCATACCGGCGGGCACGCGCCGTTCTCGTTCAGCTGGCTGGGCGCGCTCGGCGCGCGCACCGCGCGCATCGCGATCGGCACCAGCGTGGTGACGCCGACCTTCCGCTATCACCCCTCGATCGTCGCGCAAGCGGTCGCGACGCTGGGCGTGCTGTTTCCCGACCGCGTCGTCCTCGGCATCGGCACCGGCGAATCGCTCAACGAGGTGCCGGCGCTCGGGATCAAGTGGCCCGATTTCAAGGAGCGCCACGGCCGCCTCAAGGAATCGATCGAGTTGATGAAGCGGCTGTGGCGCGAGGAGCGGGTGACGTTCGAGGGGCAGTATTACCGCACGCAGAACGCGACCATCTACGATCGCCCACCCCGGCCGGTGCCGATCTACGTCGCCGCTTCGGGCCCCAAGGCGGCCACGCTCGCCGGCGAGCTCGGCGACGGCTTCATCTGCACCAGCGGCAAGGCACCCGAGCTCTACCGCGAGACGCTGCTGCCCAACGTGGCAAGCGGCTTGAAATCAGCGGGCCGCGCCGCCGACAGCATCGACCGCATGATCGAGGTCAAGGTCTCGTTCGATACCGACCGCGCGCGCGCACTGGCCGACACGCGCTTCTGGGCGGCGCTGGCGCTGTCGTCGGAAGAGAAGATGCGCGTCAAGGACCCGGTCGAGATGGAGCGCCTCGCCGACGCGCTCCCGCTCGAACGGGCGGCGAGCCGCTGGATCGTCTCGACCGATGCCGACGAGCTTGTCGAGAAGATCCGCCCCTATGTCGAGCTCGGCTTCCGTCACCTGGTGTTCCACGCGCCGGGTCCCGACCAGGAGCGCTTCCTGCGGCTCTACGCCGAGGCGGTTCTGCCGCGGCTGCGGGCGCGGTTCGGCTGAGACTTCGGCGACGGCAAGGAGGGAGCGGCACCAATGCAGATCGGGATGATCGGCCTCGGCCGGATGGGCGGCAACATCGCGCGGCGGCTGATGAACAGCGGCCACGCCTGCGTCGTGTTCGATCGCGAGCCCGAGGCGGTGCGCGCGCTGGCCGGCGCGGGCGCCGAGGCGGCCGCCGATCTGGCCGACCTGGTGCGCCGGCTCGCGCCGCCGCGCGCCATCTGGCTGATGCTGCCGGCGGGCGAGGCGACCGAAAGCACGCTCGCCGAGCTCGGCCGGCTGGTCGAAAGCGGCGACATCCTGATCGACGGCGGCAATTCCTTCTGGAAGGACGACATCCGCCGCGCCAGGACGCTGGCCGCCAGGGGCATCCGCTATGTCGATGTCGGCACCTCCGGCGGGGTATTGGGGCTCGAGCGCGGCTATTGCCTCATGATCGGCGGGCCGAGGGACGCGGTCGACCGCCTGGATCCGATCTTCGCCGCGCTGGCGCCGGGCGCCGAGGCGGCGCCGCCAACGCCCGGCCGCGAAGGGCGCGACCCGCGCGTCGAGCAGGGCTATCTCCATGCCGGCGGCAACGGCGCCGGCCATTTCGTCAAGATGGTCCATAACGGCATCGAGTACGGCATGATGCAGGCCTATGCCGAAGGCTTCGACATCCTGAGGAACGCCGCGTCGGAGAGCGTCGCCGAGGAGCACCGGCTGCGCCTGAACCTGCCCGACATCGCCGAGGTCTGGCGGCGCGGCAGCGTCGTCTCGTCGTGGCTGCTCGATCTCGTCGCCGCCGCGCTCGCCGGCGACGAGCGTCTCGATGGCTATGGCGGCTTCGTCCAGGATTCGGGCGAGGGGCGCTGGACGGTCATGGCGGCGATCGAGGAGGCGGTTCCGGCCAACGTCCTCTCCGCGGCCCTTTACGCGCGCTTCCGCTCGCGTCAGGAGCACAGTTTCGCCGACAAGCTCTTGTCGGCGATGCGCCAACAGTTCGGCGGCCATGTCGAGCCGCGATCGGCGGCCGGCAAGGGCGGGCCGCGCGCCTGAGCGACGCCGCATGACAGTCGAGGTGCTGGCCGATGCGGACGCGCTGGCGCAGCGCGTCGCCGCCTGGATGCTCGAACGGCTTGCCGGCATCGAGGGCCGGGCGGCGATCTGCCTTTCCGGCGGCAGCACGCCGCTTCATCTCTACCGCCGGCTCGCCGAGCCGCCGTTTCGTGCTGCTTTCCCCTGGGAGCGCCTGCACTGGTTCTGGGGCGACGAGCGTTTTGTGCCGCCGGATGACGCCCGCAGCAACGCCCGCATGGCGCGCGAGGCGTTGCTCGACCGCATTCCCGTGCCGCGCGCCAACCTGCACCCGATTCCCTCGACCAGCTCGCCGGAGGATGCGGCGCTCGCCTATGAGCAGGAACTGCGGCGGTTCCACGGCGCGGAACAGTTGGGCCCCGAGCGGCCGCTCTTCGATCTCACGCTGCTCGGCCTCGGCGAGGACGGGCATACCGCGTCGCTCTTTCCGGGCACGGCCGCACTGGCCGAGCGGACGCGCTGGGTCGTCGCCGTGCGCGGCGTCATGCCGGAAACGCGCATCACCCTGACCTATCCGGCGCTGGAAAGCAGCCGCCACGTCGCCTTCCTGGCGGCGGGCGCCGCCAAGCGCGCGATCGTCGAGCGCGTCTGGCAGGGCGCCGACGTTCCGGCCGCGCGTCTGCGGCCCGTCGGCACCTTGCACTGGTTCCTCGATCGCACCGCGGCACCCGGCGCGGCATGACCGCGGCGCCGCTTGTTGCCGCAGCGAGTTCCGGAAAATGGCACCTGCACGATCCCGGTGGCGCGGTGCTTGCTGCGCCGCCGAGGAAGCTGGCAATATCGCCGCGCCGTTACGGCACAACCCCATCGCATCGGCGGGCGCTCATCATGGATTGGTCCGGGCTTTCGGCGGCTGAGATCGCGGCGCGCGCCGACGCAGCTCCGCTCGCGCGCCTGATGGCCGAGGCCGCGGCGCGGCGCGACGAGGCGCACGGGCGAATCATCTCCTATTCGCGCAAGGTCTTTGTGCCGCTGACCAGGCTCTGCCGCAACGTCTGCCACTACTGCACCTTCGCCGAGACGCCGCGGCGCGGCGGCGCGGCCTATCTGGCGCCAGAGGAAGTGATTGCGATCGCGCGCGCCGGCGCGGCCGCCGGCTGCGGCGAGGTACTGTTCACGCTCGGCGACAGGCCCGAACTGCGCTACGCGGCGGCGCGCGAGGCGCTGCGCGCGCGCGGCCACGCGACCACCATTTCGTATCTCGCCGCGATGTGCGAGCGCGTCGTCGCCGAGACCGGATTGCTGCCGCACGTCAATCCCGGCGTGATGGACGGCGACGACATCGACCGCTTCCGACGGGTGTCGCTGTCGATGGGGCTGATGCTGGAAAGCGCCGCGGCGCGCCTCTGCGCCCCGGGCCAGGTCCATCACGGCTCGCCCGACAAGGATCCGGCGCGCCGGCTCGAAACCATCCGCCTCGCCGGCGAGCGCCGCGTGCCCTTCACCACCGGCATCCTCATCGGCATCGGCGAGACGCGGCTCGAGCGCATCGAGGCGCTGCTGGCCATCGCCGCGCTGCATCGCGAGTTCGGCCACATCCAGGAAGTGATCGTGCAGAACTTCCGCGCCAAGCCGGGCACGCGGCGCGAGGGCGCGGCGGAGCCGGGGCTCGAAGACCTGCTCTGGACCATCGCCGTGGCGCGGCTGATCTTCGGGCCGGAGATGAACCTGCAGGCGCCGCCCAACCTGTCGCCGGCGACCTATCCGCGGCTGATCGCCGCCGGCCTCAACGACTGGGGCGGCGTCTCGCCGGTGACGCCCGACCACGTCAATCCGGAAGCGCCGTGGCCGGGCCTCGACGAGCTTGCCCGCGCCACCGAAGCGGCCGGCAAGATCCTGGTCCAGCGCCTGCCGGTCTATCCGGCTTACGCGCTCGCCGCCGAACGCTGGGTCGATGCATCGCTGCGGCCGCGTCTGCTCGCGGCGATCGATGCCGACGGCTATGCGCGGGCCGACGATTGGTCGCCGGGGCTGGCGGTGCCGCCGCTCGCCCTGCGGCCATCGGCACCGGCGGTCGCGACGAGCGTCGACCCGGCGATCGAGAGGAGCGTGCGCGCCGCCCAGCGCGGCCAGCGCCTCGACGAGGGCGCGGCAGCGGCCCTCTTCGCCGCGCGCGGCGCCGACTTCGACCATGTCTGCCGCGCCGCCGACGAGCTGCGACAGGCGCTTTGCGGCGACACCGTCAGCTTCGTCGTCAATCGCAACATCAACTACACCAACATCTGCACCTATCGCTGCCGCTTCTGCGCCTTCTCCAAGGGCCGCCGCAGCGCCGCGCTCGCCGGCGCGCCCTACGACCTGGCGGTCGCCGAGGTCGTGGCGCGGGCCGAGGAGGCGTGGGCGCGCGGCGCCAGCGAAATCTGCATGCAGGGCGGTATCCATCCCGACTATACCGGCGAGACCTATCTCGCGCTCTGCCGCGCGGTGAAGCGCGTCCTGCCCGGTCTGCACATCCACGCCTTCTCGCCGCTGGAAGTGACCCACGGCGCGCGCACGCTCGGGCTCCCGGTCGCCGAATTCCTGGTCGCGTTGCGCGATGCCGGGCTCGGCACGCTGCCCGGCACGGCGGCCGAGATCCTCGACGACGCGGTGCGCGCGCGGATCTGCCCCGACAAGCTGAGCGCCGCCGACTGGCTCGACGTGGTCGGCGCCGCGCACGAGGCGGGCCTTCGCACCACGGCGACGATCATGTTCGGCCATGTCGACGACCGGCGCTCGTGGGCGCGGCATCTGCTGGCGATCCGCGACCTGCAGGAGCGCACCGGGGGCTTCACCGAGTTCGTGCCGCTGCCCTTCGTCCACATGGAGGCGCCGCTCTATCTCAAGGGCGGCGCGCGCAAGGGGCCGACCTTCCGCGAAGCGGTGCTGATGCACGCGGTGGCGCGGCTGGTGCTCGCGCCGCTCATCCGCAACATCCAGACCTCGTGGGTCAAGCTGGGGACGGCGGGCGCGCGGGCCTGCCTCGCCGCCGGCGTCAACGATCTCGGCGGCACGCTGATGAACGAGAGCATCTCGCGCGCCGCCGGCACGGTCCACGGCCAGGAGATGTCGCCGGCGGCGATGGCCGAGCTCATCCTCGCTGCCGGTCGCCAGCCGATGCAGCGCGACACGCTCTATCGTCCGGTCTGCGGCGAACGGGCTGCCGTCTTTTCGGTGTTGGCGACGGTCGCGGCCTGAGCCGGGCGATCCAACGACGCGCCATGCGACCATTCCGGCCCGCGCAGATCCCGTCCGCGTCCGCCTCCTGCGCCGGGGCGAGCCGACGATGACCGCGCAGTTGATGCTGACCGCGCTCGACGGCATCCCCACCGTCAAGGCCGGCGACGATCTGGCGGCGATCATCGGCGCGGCTTTGGCCGGCTGCGGTTTCGAGCTTCGTGACGGCGACGTTCTGGTCGTGGCCCAGAAGATCGTCTCCAAGGCCGAGGGGCGGCAGGTCGATCTCGGTACGGTGGCGCCGTCGGCGCGCGCGCGCGAGCTTGCCGCGACCGCCGACAAGGACCCGCGTCTGGTCGAGCTGATCCTGCGCGAATCGCAGGCCGTGCTGCGCTGTCAGCCCGGCACGATCATCGTCCGCCATCGGCTCGGCCTGGTGATGGCGAATGCCGGCATCGACGCCTCCAACGTCGACGGCGGCGCCGAGGCCGTGCTCCTGCTGCCCTCGGACCCCGATGCCAGCGCCGCCCGCCTGCGCGACAAGCTGCAGGCGGCGGCCGGCGTGCGCCTCGGCGTCGTCATCAACGACAGCTTCGGCCGCGCCTGGCGCCTCGGCACCGTCGGCACGGCCATCGGCGCGGCCGGCGTGCCCGCCTTGCTCGACCTGCGCGGCCGCCCCGACCGAGGCGGCCGGGCGCTGCGCGTCACCGAGGTCGGCGCGGCCGACGAGCTGGCGGCGGCGGCCTCGCTGATCATGGGGCAGGCGGCGGAGGGGCAGCCGGTGGTGCATGTGCGCGGCTTCCCCTATGGCCTTGGCGAGAGCCGGGCGGCAGACCTGCTGCGGCCCGAGCATCTCGATCTCTTCCGCTGAGGGCGCCGTGGGCCGGATCGTCGCGCTGGCCGGAGGAGTCGGCGGTGCCAAGCTCGCCGCAGGGCTCGCCGCCATCGTCGGCGGCGAGCTCGACGTGATCGTCAACACCGGCGACGATTTCGAGCATCTCGGCCTGCCGATCTCGCCCGATCTCGACACCGTCCTCTACACCCTCGCTGGCATCGCCAATCCCGAGACCGGCTGGGGCGTCGCCGGCGAGAGCTGGGCCTTCCTCGACCAGCTCGGCCGCTATGGCGGGCCGACCTGGTTCCGCCTCGGCGACCGCGACCTCGCGCTGCACGTGCTGCGCGGCGAGCGGCTGCGGCGCGGCCACAGCCTGACCGCCGTCACCGACGACCTGCGCCGCCGGCTCGGCATCGCGGCGCGGATTCTGCCGATGAGCGACGAGCCGTTGCGCACCATCGTCCACACCGCCGAGGGGCCGCTGGCGTTCCAGGACTATTTCGTGCGCCGCCGCTGCGAGGTTGCGGTGACGGGCTTCTCGTTCGACGGCGCCGACACCGCGCGGCCGTCGGCGGCTGTTCTCGCGGCGCTGTCGGCGGCGGAGCTGAAGGCGATCGTCGTCTGCCCCTCGAACCCCTTCGTCAGCATCGGGCCGATCCTCGCGCTGCACGGCATGACCGAGGCGCTGCGCGCGGGCGGCGCCCCCGTCGTCGCGGTGTCGCCGATCATCGGCGGCGAGGCGGTGAAGGGGCCGGCCGCCAAGATGCTGCGCGAGCTCGGGTTGGGCGGCGACGCCCCGGCGGTGGCGCGCCACTATCGCGGCATCATCGACGGCTTCGTCATCGACCGGGTCGATGCGCCGCAGGCGGCGGCGGTCGAGGCGCTGGGCCTGGCCTGCCATGTCGCGGACACGCTGATGCGCGATGACGGCGACCGGCGCCGGTTGGCCCAGGCCTGTCTCGATTTCGCCCGCGGCCTGGCCGCGACGGGCCGCTGACATGCTGCGCATCCTCATCCCCTGCAAGCCGCTTGGCGAGGGCAAGTCGCGGCTCGATCCCCTGCTCGGCGCGGCCGGGCGGCGCGACCTCTGCGCCTGCCTGCTGCGCCGCACGATCGAGCTCGCCAACGCGGTGGCCGGCGCCGAGGCCGTGCATGTGGTCGCGGCCGACCCCGAGGCGGCCTCGATCGCCGCCGCGGCCGGGGTCGGCGTGATTGACGATCCGGGCCGGGGGCTCAACGCCGCCCTCGCCCACGCTCGCACCCGCCTGGCGAAGGCGGGGATGACGCGGCTGGTCGTCCTGCCGATCGACCTGCCCGGCGCCACCGCCGACGCGCTGCTCGACGTGCTGGCAGAGCCGGCCGCCGTCAGCATCGTGCCCGACCGCGACGGCGACGGCACAAACCTGCTCGCCCTCGATGCGACGGCGATGACGGCGTTCGAATTCGGCTACGGCCCGGCGAGCTGCGAGCGCCACCGGCGCGAAGCCGAGCGGCTCGGCCTTGCCGCGCGGCTGTCGCCGCACCCCTTGCTGGCGATGGATATCGACCGGCCCGAGGACTACCGGCGCTGGATCGGCGCCACCGAATGGAAGAGGGAATCAAACAAGAAATGAACGGTGCGCGTCTCGCCGTCGACATCGGCGGCACATTCACGGATTTCGCCCTCGAGGTCGGCGGAAAGCACCTGAGCCGCAAGGTGCTGACGACGCCGCGCGCGCCGGAAGAGGCGGTGCTGGCCGGCATCGACCTGGTGCTGGCCGACGCGGGCCTGCGCCCCGGCGATCTCGGGATGATCGTGCACGGCACCACGCTCGCCACCAACGCCATCATCGAGCGCAAGGGCGCCACCACGGCGCTGATCGTCACCGAGGGGTTCCGCGATTCGGTCGAAATGGCCTACGAGAACCGCTTCGAGCAGTACGACATCTTCATGGAGAAGCCGGCGCCGCTGGTGCCGCGCGATCTCAGGCTCGGCGTGCCCGAGCGCATCGACGCGCGCGGCGGCGTCGTGCGCCCGCTCGACGAGGCGGCGGTGGCCGCGCTCGCCGCCACCCTGCGCCGCCGCGGCGTGAGCAGCGTCGCCATCGGCTTCCTGCATTCCTATGCCAATCCCGCGCACGAGCGGCGCGCCGGCGACATCCTGGCGCGCGAAATGCCCGGGCTCTCGATCACGCTCTCGAGCGAGGTCTGCGCCGAGATGCGCGAGTACGAGCGCTGGTCGACGGCCGCCGCCAACGCCTATGTGCAGCCGATCATGGCCGGCTATCTGCGCCGGCTCGAGGACGCGTTGCGCGCGCGCGGCTTCGCCTGTCCGATCTTCCTGATCACCTCGGCCGGCGGCCTCACCCCCGTCGAGACGGCGCGCCGCCACCCGGTGCGCA
>CAYTWJ010000008.1:0-25929 GCA_964442055.1 uncultured Rhodospirillaceae bacterium
AGCTTGAACGGCTTGATGATCGCCATCACCAACTTCATGTTCGCGTCCCTTTCCAGCCATCACGTCGGGCCGATTCTCCGCGCGCGGCGCCTGTGCCGGCGGGTCCGGTGCCCCGCACGTCCGTCACCGGTCCGTTTGCAAGTCCGTTTTCAAGAAGCGTGCCGCCGCCCCCGAAGTGCGTAGAATGCCGGGTTTGCCGGCCGGCGCCAAGTGGCCGGCGGCGTCGTTCTGCCCGCCAGCCGTCCTGTTGCACAATAATTAGGCGGTGGCGGTTGCCTGCTGGACAGCGCCGCGCGAGCGGCCGATGCTGGCCCGATGAGCGCGAGCCGATCCGCATCCGCCGGGGCGACAACCGATCTCGTCATCGTCGGCGGCGGCCTGGTCGGGCTGACGCTCGGCATCGCGACGGCGGGCGCCGGCCTGCGCACGGCCGTCATCGACCGCGAGGACCCGGCGACCGCCACCGCCGCCGCCTTCGACGGGCGGGTCTCGGCGATCGCCCATGCCTCGATGCGCCTGCTGCAGGCGATCGGCATCTGGCGCCACGTCGCCGAATCGCAGCCGATCCTCGATATCCGCGTCTCCGACGGCGATTCGACCCTTTTCCTGCATTACGACCACCGCGACCTCGGCGACGAGCCTTTCGGCCACATGGTCGAGAACCGGCTGATGCGGCTCGCGCTTCATGCCCGCGCCGCGGAGCTGCCGGCGCTGGCCCTGCTCGCGCCGGCGCAAGTCGCAAGCGTCGAGCGCGGCCCCGGCCGGGTCGAGCTCGCGCTCGCCGACGGCCGCCGCTTCCATGCGCCGCTGCTGGTCGCCGCCGACGGGCGCGGCTCGCCGCTGCGCGAGGCGGCCGGCATCCGCACCATCGCCTGGGACTACGCCCAGACCGGCATCGTCTGCACGGTGGCGCACGAGCGGCCGCATCGCGGCGTCGCGCACGAGCGCTTCCTGCCGGCCGGGCCGTTCGCCATCCTGCCGATGACCGGCGACCGCTCGTCGCTGGTCTGGACCGAGCGCGCGGCGCTGGCCCCGGCCCTGCTGGCGTTGCCGGGGCCGGAATTCCTCGCCGAGCTGGAGCAGCGCTTCGGCGACCATCTCGGCCGGCTCGAAGTGGTCGGCCCGCGCTGGGGCTATCCGCTGTCGCTGCACCTGGCCGAGCGCTATGGCGACCACCGCCTGGTGCTGGTCGGCGACGCCGCGCACGGCATCCACCCGATCGCCGGCCAGGGGCTCAATCTCGGCCTGCGCGACGTCGCCACCTTGGCCGAGGTGCTGGTCGACGCCGCCCGGCTCGGCCTCGACCTTGGCGGCGGCGACGTGCGGGCGCGCTACGAACGCTGGCGGCGGGTCGACAACGTCGTGCTGGCGGCGGTGACCGACGGCCTCAACCGGCTGTTCTCGAACGACCTCGCGCCGGTGCGCCTCGCCCGCGACCTCGGCCTCGCCGCGGTCAACGCGCTGCCGCCGCTGAAACGGCTCTTCATGCGCCACGCCATGGGCACGCTCGGCGAGCTGCCGCGGCTCCTGCGCGGCGCGGCGCTGTGAGCGCCGCTAAACTTTGCCGAATTTGGTAGCGAACGCACTGCCGCGTGCGGGTCGCATGATCGTTGCGAAAGTCTGTCAAAAGGTCGATTCTTTCAAAGGCTTAGCTAAGATACTGAAATTTCATACAGATTCGGTTGACACGGCAACCCGTTAAGCCCATATTGTGTTTGTTGGAGTGACGCAACTGCTCGGAGTGAGCCGATGGCGATTCCATCGCTACGAGAATTTCTCCGGCGCGTCATTGGCGGCGACAAAAAGCCGAAATCTGTGTTCGCTTCGGAACAAGAAGCATATGAGTTTTGCCAAAGGATTTACAAAGAGACCGGCGGCGTGACGCCCGAGTTGCGCCGCGCCTTCGAGTTCTATCAAAAGAACGTTAATGAAGACTGCCGCCCCGGCGCTGGACATCACCTGACTTAAGATCGTTCCCCTTCCCTCCGATACCGCTTTCTCGGACTTTCGCTCCGGCGAAGCAGAGATTGATCGGAATCTCCCAAAGTGTTGCGAGTGGCAACGCACCCACCGGGCTCGCGTCTACTGCGCGTATCTCGCCGATGCTCCGGAGTTGTATGGATTCTATTGCCTCGGCCTGCACGCGCACGACTCTAAATCGGTCGCCGGGTTTTTTACGCGCTCCAGCGACGACGTGCGTAATTTCGTCCCGTTTCTTTACATCAACTATCTAGCGGTCCGGCTCGGATGGCGGCGCCAGAAGATCGGTACCGTCTTGCTGCTCAATGCGCTTGAGAGATGCGCGCTTGTGGTGCGGAATATCGGGGCATATGGAATTGCGCTTAACGCCCTGAACGACGACGCTGCAGCATTGTATGATAAGTACGGATTCAGGGCGAAGAATCCCGGAAGCCACAAGACGCCGCTAATGGTGCTGCCCGCACAATCTGTCTTGGACTTATTCCCGCACTAGATGCATTGAGGTTTTTCAGCATCTCGCCGATTGTTCAAGGGTCGCGGCTCAGGCCCTTCTCGGCCAGCGCGGCGAGATAGTCGCCCCAGATGCGGTCCTGCTCGAGCCCGGCCTTGTAGAAATACTCCCAGGAATAGATGCCGGTATCGTGCAGGTCGTCGAAGGTGAGCCGCACGGCGTAGGTGCCGACCGGCTCGACGCCGATGATGTTGACGTGCCGGCGCCCCGGCACGATGACGCGCTGGCCGGGCCCGTGGCCGCGCACCTCGGCCGAGGGGCTGTCGACGCGCAGGAACTCGGCGCTGAAGCGGAAGCTCTTGCCGTCGGCGAAGTCGATCTCGAGCGCCTTCTCGGCCGACTTGAGCCGGATCTCGGTCGGCGCCGGCCGGCCGGCCGCGTCGTAGGCGTTGGCCACGCGCTCAACCCCTGGCCGGCGCCTCGTCGAGGCGGCGCGCCTCCTCGACCAGCATGATCGGAATGCCGTCGCGCACCGGATAGGCGAGGCGGGCGCGCTCGCTGACCAGCTCCTGGCGCTCGCGGTCGTAAACGAGCGGCCCCTTGGTCAGCGGGCAGACCAGGATTTCGAGCAGCTTGGGGTCGATGCTCGGCGCGGTCTCGGTCATGGGCGGGCTTCCTTCATTGCATGCGGGCGTCGCTGCCGCTGCCGCGGCCGAGCGTCGCCATCTCCATCAGCGCGGTCATCACGCGCGCCCGCTCGGCCAGCGTCTCGGCCTCGAGCAGGGCCTGCTTCTCGCGCGCCGCGAACGGGCAGATCATCGCCAGCGAGTTGACCAGCAGGTCGGTCGGCGCCTGGTCGATGGCGCCCCACTCGGCGCCGATGCCCTTGATCTCGAGGAAGGCGCGCAGCGCGCGCAGCAGGCGCTCGCGGTCGACGCCGGCGGCGTCGGCGGGCCCGAGGTCGTCGCGGAAGCGGGCGTAGGAGGCGATCACCTGGCGATAGGGCGTCGCCACGGCGAGCTCCTCGACCAGGCGGAAGCGGCAGACGCCGCTGAGCGTGATGCGGAAGCGGCCGTTCTTGGTCTCGCTGAACTCGGTGATGCGGCCGGCGCAGCCGGTGCGGTAGACCGCCGGCCGGGCGGCGCTGCCGCCGTCCTCGAGCGGCTGCACCATGCCGATCATGCGCTGCCCGGCCATGGCGTCGCGGGTCATGGCGAGATAGCGCGGCTCGAAGATGTTGAGCGGCAGGCGGCCCCCCGGCAGCAGCAGCGCCCCGGCCAGCGGGAAGATCGGCAAGCGCCGCGGCAGCTCGTCGAAGCCGACGCTGGACGGCGCCGCGCCCATCACGCGAACAAGAGCGACGACAGGCGGCGCCGCGCGGCGACGGTCAGCGGGTCGGTCGGGCCGAAGGCCTCGAACAGCTGGACGAGCTGCTTGCGCGCCGCCTCGTCGTTCCACTTGCGGTCGCGGCGCACGAGCTCGAGCAGCTCCTCGACCGCGAGCTCGCGCCGGCCGGCGCCGAGCAGCGCCATCGCCAGGTCGAAGCGCGCCTGGTGGTCGGCGGCGTTGGTGGCGACCTTCATCTCGAGCTGGGCGAGCTGGCCGGCGGCCGCCTGCCCCTGCTCGGCGACGGCGAGCGCCGAGCGCGCCGCCGCGATCTCGGCGTGGCCGGCGTGCTCGGCCGGCACGCCGGCGAGCGTCTGCTTCGCCCGCGCGAGGTCGCCGTGCGCCAGCCAGGCGCGCGCCAGGCCGGCCAGCGCCAGGGGGTTGGCGGCTTCCTGTTGCAGGGCGGCCGAATAGGCCTGCAGCGCGGTCTCGGCATCGCCCTCGGCCAGCGCCGCCTTGCCGTGCTCGATCAGCTGCTCGACCGGGTTGGGGGCCAGCGTGTCGCCGGCCAGCCGCTCGACGAAGCGGCGCAGCTGGCTTTCGGGCAGCGCGCCGACGAAGCCGTCGACCGGCTGGCCGCGATGGAAGGCGTAGACGGCCGGGATCGACTGGATGCGCAGCTGCTGCGCCAGCGGCTGGTTCTGCGGCTCGTCGATGTTGACCTTGACCAGCTTGACGCGGCCGCCGGCGGCGCGCACCACCTTCTCGAGCAGCGGCCCGAGCTGCTTGCACGGCCCGCACCACGGGGCCCAGAAATCGACCAGCACCGGCACCTGCATCGAGGTCTGCACGACGTCGGCCATGAAGGTGGCCATCGTCACGTCCTTGACCAGTTCGCCGCCCGCGGCCGGGGCCGTCTTGCCGAATGTCTCCATCGCTCGCTTCTCGTCGCTCCGGCTGGAAGGGATACGCCGCGGCCGTGGCCGCGTCCACAGGGAAGTCGGACCTATAAGATGGGGTCGCGGGGCGCCGCGCTCAACCCGCCCCTGCCGGCGCCGGCAGGCTGACCGGGTCGAGGTCGACGATCGCCGGCTCGTGCCCGCAGGCGGCGATGAAGCGCAAGAGGTCGGCGCTGCGGATCGTCGTCGTCGCGGTGTTCTCGAGCGGGTGGTAGTTGAGCAGCTCCAGCGCCAGCATCGCCCGGTCGAGCACGACGCGCACGCGCCGCTCGCGGTCGTTGATCAGGGCGAACGGCGTCACCGCGCCCGGCGTGACGCCGAGCGCCGCCTCGAGCAGCTCGGGCTGGCCGAAGCTGAGCCGGGCCGAGCCGATCAGCCGGTCGAGGCGCTTCAGGTCGAGGCGGCGGTCCTCGAGGCGGACGACCAGCCAGAGCTGGCCCTTCTTGTCCTTGAGGAACAGGCTCTTGCAGTGGCCACCGGGGATGGCGCCGCGCAGCCGGCGGCTCTCCTCGACGGTGAAGAGCGGCGGGTGGCGGTGGGTGGTGGCGGCGATGCCGAGCTCGGCGAGCCGGGCGAAGAGCTGGTCGGGCGTGGCGGGCATGGCGGCGGACCCTAGCAGAAGCGTGCCGCCCGCCCAAGGTTCGCGGCCCGAGGATCGCCGCCCCGGGCCGGCGGCCTTGCAATGGCCCCGCCCTTGGGTATTATCTGCCGCCTCGATGCCCGCCCGCCGCGCGCGGGCGGGCACAGGAGCGCGGGCGTAGCTCAGGGGTAGAGCACAACCTTGCCAAGGTTGGGGTCGAGGGTTCGAATCCCTTCGCCCGCTCCAGTTTTCCGCCGGCGATCGCCGCGAGCCGCCGCCGCCGGCCGCCTCAATCGCGCCAGAAGCGCGGCGTGAAGATCATCAGCACGGTGAACAGTTCGAGCCGGCCGAGCAGCATGGCGAAGCTCAGCAGCCACAGCGCCGGCGCCGGCAGGGTGGCGAAGTTGCCCGCCGGGCCGATGATCTCGCCGAGCCCCGGGCCGACATTGCCGATGGCGCTGGCGGCGCCCGAGATCGCGGTGGTGAAATCGAGGCCGATCAGCGCCAGCGCGACGGCGACGGCGATGGTGCTCAGGCCGTAGAGGAAGAAGAAGCTCATCACCGCCAGCGGCACGTCGGGCGGCACCGGCTTGCGGTTGAAGGTCGGGGTCTTGACGCCGTGCGGGCTGATCAGCCCGAAGAACTGCCGGCGCATGGTGCCGAACAGGATCTGGAAGCGGAAGATCTTGATGCCGCCGGTGGTCGAGCCGGTGCAGCCGCCGACGAAGGCCAGGGCGAAGAAGATCGCCACCGCGACCGGGCCCCAGGCGGAATAGTCGCTGGCGGCGAATCCGGTCGTGGTGGTGATCGAGATGACGTTGAAGAACGCGTGGCGCAGCGCCTGGTGCAGGCCGACCTCGTTGCTCGCATAGTGCCAGAGGCCGACGACCAGCGCGGCGACGACGTTGAGGCCGACGTACCATTGCATCTGGCTGTCGCGCCACAGCGACTCGCGCCGGCCGTGCAGGGCGAGGATGTAGAGGGTGAAGCTGCCGCCGCCCAGCAGCATGAACAGGACGCCGATCCACTCGATCGCGGCGCTGTCGAACCTGCCGAACGAGGCGTCGTAATTGGCGAAGCCGCCGGTCGCGATCGTCGTCAGGGCGTGGCAGACGGCGTCGAAGAAGCTCATGCCGGCGAGCCAGTAGGCGATGGCGCAGGCCAGCGTCAGGCCGACGAACGTGCCGCCGATGTTGGTGGCGAGCTGCGCCGCGCGCGGCACGATCTTCTCCGACCTGTCGGAGGATTCGGTGCGGAAGAGCTGCATGCCGCCGACCTGCAGCGCCGGGAAGACCGCCACCGCGATGACGATGATGCCGACGCCGCCGAATCCCTGCAGCATCGAGCGCCAGAGCAGCAGGCCCGGCGGCATGCCGTCCAGTCCGCTGAGCACCGTCGAGCCGGTGGTGGTGAGCCCGCTCATGGCCTCGAAATAGGCGGCGGCGTAGGAGATCTTCTGCCCCGAGAAGACCAGCGGCAGCGCCGCGAAGGCGGCGGCGATCACCCACGACAGCGTGGTCAGCAGGAAGGCCTGGCGCACGCTGAGCTGCCCGGTCACCGTCGAGCGGTTGGCGAGCAGCACGCCGCCGGCGACGAACAGCGTGACCGCCGCCGAGACCAGGAAGGTCTGCCAGTCGGGATTGTCGTGGGCGAAGTCGACCAGCGCCGGCGGCAGCAGCAGGCCGGCCAGGCCGGCGAGCAGCACGCCGATGACGTAGAGGACGGGGCGGAGATCCAGCATGGCCGGGCAGGGATGGGGCGGGGATCGGGGCTCGCGACCGCTGGGGCAGCGGATTGTCGGGACAATGCGCCGGCGAATCAAGAGGCAAGGCCGGCCCCGCGGGTGGGCCTTCGGCCCCGCTTCGCTTCCGGGCGCGGCGCCGATGCGATAGATTGGCCGGGCGGGAGGAGGCCGGCGGGGGCACCATGCTGTCGCGCGCAGACCACGAACGCTCGGAGCAGATCGAGCGCATCGTCGCCTACCTGCGCGAGCGGCTCGACGCCGCCGCGCGCGCCGAGATCGAGGGCTTCGTGCGCCGCTACTACGCGCGCGTCGCCGCCGAGGACGTCGTCGGCCACCCGGTCGAGGAACTCTACGCCGCGGCGCTGTCGCTGTGGAAGTTCGGGGCGCGGCGCCGCCCCGGCGAGCTCAAGCTGCGCGTCTTCAACCCGACCGTCGAGACGCAGGGCTGGCGCACCGTCCATACGGTGATCGAGGTCGTCAACGACGACATGCCGTTTCTCGTCGACTCGGTCGCCGCGGCGGTCCACCGCCGCGACATCGCGCTGCACGCCCTGATCCATCCCATCGTCGCGGTGCGCCGCGACGCCGCCGGCGCGCGCCTGGGCCTGGCCGAGGGCGGCGAGGCCGGCGCGATCGGCGAATCGATGATGCATGTCGAGATCGACCGCCAGGGCGACCCGGCCGTGCTGGCCGCCATCGAGGCCGAGCTCGGCGGCGTGCTCGCCGACGTGCGCGCCGCGGTCGAGGACTGGCGCACCATGCTCGACCGGCTGCAGGCGTGCCTGCGCGCCCTCGCCGACAGCCCGCCGCCGCTGCCCGCCGACGAGGTCGCGGAAGGCCGCGCGCTGCTCGAATGGATGGGCGACAACCACTTCACCTTTCTCGGCTACCGCGAATACGACTACCGCCGCGACGGCAGCCGCGAGGCGGCGGCGATCGTGCCGGGCTCGGGGCTCGGCCTGCTGCGCGATCCCGAGCGGCGCGTCATGCGCATGGCCGGCGGCGCCGAGGCCGCCGATCTCGCCCCCGAGGCGCGCGAGTTCCTGCACCGCCCCGAGCTCCTGCTGATCCTCAAGGCCAACCTGCGCTCGACCGTGCACCGGCCGGTGCATCTCGACTTCGTCTCGGTCAAGCGCTTCGACGCCGCCGGCGCCGTCGCCGGCGAGCGGCGTTTCGTCGGCCTGTTCACCTCGGCCGCCTACAACCGCAACCCGCGCGAGATCCCCTACCTGCGGCGCAAGGTGCGCCGCATCTTCGAGCGCTCGGGCCTGTCGCCGATCAGCCACGACGGCAAGGCGCTGCAGAACATCCTCGACACCTTCCCGCGCGACGAGCTCTTCCAGATCACCGAGGAGGACCTCGAGCGCATCGCCCAGGGCATCCTGCTGCTGCAGGAGCGGCCGCGCATCCGCCTCTTCGTCCGCCGCGACAAGTTCCAGCGCTTCGTCTCCTGCCTGATCTACACGCCGCGCGACCGCTATTCGAGCGAGCTCAGACGGCGCTTCGAGGAGGTGCTGCGCGAGGCCTTCGCCGGCCGCATCTCGGCCTATTACACCCAGATCGGCGATGAGCCGCTGGCCCGCGTCCATGTCATCGTCGCCACCACGCCGGGCCAGGTGCCCGAGCCCGACATCGAGGCGGTCGAGGCCCGCCTGGTGCGCGCCGCGCGCGGCTGGCGCGACGACCTGGCCGAAGCGCTGGTCGAGCAGGCCGGCGAGGAGGCCGGGGTGCGGCTGGGCCAGCGCTACGGCGACGCCTTCCCCACCGCCTATCGCGAACAGTTCGACGCCCTCGCCGCGCTGGCCGACATCGAGAAATGCGAGGCGCTGGCCGCGGCGGGCGGCCTCGCCCTCAATCTCTACCGGCCGCTCGAGGCGGCGGAAAGCGAGCTCCGGCTCAAGCTCTACAAGGCCGGCGCGCCGGTGCCGCTCTCCGATTGCCTGCCGGTGCTGGAATGCATGGGCCTCAGGGTGATGGAGGAACGGCCCTTCGAGGTCCGGCCGCAGGCGCCGGCCGGCGCGGCGGCGCCCGCTCCGGTCTGGATTCACGACTTCCGTCTCGCCGACCCGGCGGGCCGCGCGATCGACCTCGACCGCGCCAAGGCGAAGTTCGAGGCGGCGCTCCTGCGCGTCTGGCGCGGCGAGGCCGAAAGCGACAACTTCAACCGCCTGGTGCTGACCGCCGGCCTGGAGTGGCGCGAGGTCGGCGTGCTGCGCGCCTATGCCAAGTACCTGCGCCAGGCCGGCGTCGCCTTCAGCCAGGACTACATGGAGCGCGCGCTCGCCGCGCACCCGGCGCTGGCGGCGGCGCTGGTCGCGCTGTTCCGCGCCCGCTTCGACCCGGCCGGGCAGGAGGGCCGCGAGGGGCGCATCGCCGACGCCGCGGCGGCGGTCGAGGCCGGCCTCGAGGCGGTGGCGAGCCTCGATGAGGACCGCATCATCCGCCGCTTCCTCAACGCCATCCAGGCGACGCTGCGCGCCAACTTCTACCAGCGCGGCGGCGACGGCGAGCCCAAGCCCTATCTCGCCTTCAAGCTCGACAGCGCGGCGGTCGCCGAATTGCCGGCGCCGCGCCCCTATGCCGAGATCTTCGTCCACTCCCCGCGCGTCGAGGGCGTGCACCTGCGCGGCGGCAAGGTGGCGCGCGGCGGCATCCGCTGGTCGGACCGGCGCGAGGACTTCCGCACCGAGGTGCTCGGCCTGATGAAGGCGCAGATGGTCAAGAACGCCGTCATCGTGCCGGTCGGCGCCAAGGGCGGCTTCGTGCCCAAGCGGCCGCCGCCCGACGGCGACCGCGAGGCGATCCTGGCCGACGGCGTCGCCTGCTACCGCATCTTCATCGGCGGCCTGCTCGACCTCACCGACAACCTCGCCGGCGCCGGGCTGCGGCCGCCGGCCGACGTCGTCCGCCACGACGGCGACGACCCCTATCTGGTCGTCGCCGCCGACAAGGGCACCGCGACCTTCTCCGACATCGCCAACGCGCTGGCCCTCGACTACGGCTTCTGGCTCGGCGACGCCTTCGCCTCGGGCGGCTCGAGCGGCTACGACCACAAGAAGATGGGCATCACCGCGCGCGGCGCCTTCGAGCTGATCAAGCGCCACTTCCGCGAGCTCGGCAAGGACATCCTCGCCGAGGACTTCACCGCCGTCGGCATCGGCGACATGTCGGGCGACGTGTTCGGCAACGGCATGCTGCTGAGCCGCCACGTGCGGCTGATCGCCGCCTTCGACCACCGCCACATCTTCGTCGATCCCGACCCCGACCCGGCAGCGAGCTGGGCCGAGCGCAAGCGGCTCTTCGAGCTGCCGCGCTCGTCGTGGGCCGACTACCGGCCGGAGCTGATCTCGCCGGGCGGCGCGGTGTTCGACCGCAGGAAGAAGTCGCTCGCGCTCACCCCCGAGATCAAGGCGCGCCTCGGCATCGGGCGCGATGCGCTGACGCCGAGCGAGCTCGTCCAGGCCGTGCTCAGGGCCGAGGTCGACCTGCTCTGGAACGGCGGCATCGGCACCTTCGTCAAGGCCGCCGACGAAAGCCACGCCGAGGTCGGCGACCGCGCCAACGACGCCGTGCGGGTCGATGCCCGCGAGCTGCGCTGCCGCGTCGTCGGCGAGGGCGGCAATCTCGGCTTCAGCCAGCGCGGCCGCATCGAATACGCGCTTCACGGCGGCCGCATCAATACCGACGCGGTCGACAATTCCGCCGGCGTCGACTGCTCCGACCACGAGGTCAACATCAAGATCCTGCTCGGCAGCGTCGTCGCCGAGGGCGAGATGACCGGCAAGCAGCGCGACCGCCTGCTCGCCGAGATGACCGACGAGGTGGCGGCGCTGGTGCTCAACGACAACTATCTGCAGGGGCAGGCGATCTCGCTCGCCGCCGCCGAGGCGCCGGCGGCGCTCGACGGCCACGCCCGCTTCATCCGCGCGCTCGAGAAGCGCGGCCGGCTCGATCGCGCGCTCGAATTCCTGCCCGACGACGAAGCCATCGCCGAGCGGCGCCAGCAGGGCCTCGGTCTGACCCGGCCCGAGCTCGCGGTGCTGATGGCCTACGCCAAGATGACGCTCAATGCCGATCTGCTGGAAAGCGACCTGCCCGACGATCCCTATTTCGCCGCCGACCTCGCCCGCTATTTCCCCGAGCCGCTGCGCCAGCGCTTCGCCGGCCACATCGAGCGCCATCGCCTGCGCCGCGAGATCGTCGCCACCTCGGTCGCCAACAGCGTGGTCAACCGCGCCGGCCTGACCTTCGTCGCCGAGATCGAGGAGGAGAGCCGCGCCGGCGTCGGCGCGGTGGCGCGCGCCTACACGGTGGCGCGCGACGCCTTCGACCTGCGCGCGCTGTGGGCCGGGATCGCCGCCCTCGACAACAAGGTGGCTGCGTCCGAGCAGTACGCCATGCTGCTGGCGATCCGCGACCTGCATCGGCGGGCGACGCTCTGGTTCCTGCGCAACGGCGCGCAGCCGCTGGCCATCGCGCCGGCGATCGCGGCCTATCGCCCGGGCATCGCCGCGCTGGCCGCCGAGCTCGAGGCGCTGGTCCCCGACGAGACGGCGGCGGCGATGCGGGCGGCGGCCGCGGAGCGCGTCGCGCGCGGGGTGCCGGCGCCGCTGGCGCAGCGCGTCGCCGGGCTCGGGCCCCTCGGCGCCGGGCCCGACATCGTCGCCGCCGCCGCGGCCAGCGGCCGGCCGGTGGTTGCCGTCGCCCGGGTCTATTTCGCGCTCGGCGGCCGGCTCGGCCTCGACTGGCTGCGCGGCGCCGCGGCGGCGCAGCCGCCGGCCGGCCACTGGGAGCGCCTGGCGCTGGGCGGGGTGGTCGACGACCTCTACCGCTGCCAGCGCGAGCTGACCCAGGCGGTGCTCGCCGCCGCCGCCCGCGCCGAGGGCGGCGCCGCCGTGGCCACCTGGGCGGCGACGCGCCGCGCCGCCGTCGAGCGCGTCGACCAGCTGGTCGCCGAGCTGCGCGCGCAAGGGCCGCTCGATCTCGCCAGGCTGGCCATCGCCGCGCGCACCATCCACGGCAGCGTCGCCGCCGCGCCATGAAGCAGCGCCGGGAGGAAAGATGCCGATGACGGCGACGCCGGCGGGGCGCGAGGTGCCGTGGCTCGGCCGCTTCGGCTGGGCGATGTTCGACTGGGCGAACCAGCCGTTCTTCACCGTCATCGTCACCTTCATCTTCGCGCCCTATTTCAGCTCGGTGGTCATCGGCGATCCGGTCCGCGGCCAGGCGTACTGGGGCTACACCCAGTCGACCGCCGGCCTCACCATCGCGCTGCTCAGCCCCTTTCTCGGCGCCATCGCCGACGCGCGCGGTCCGCGCAAGCGCTGGATCTTCGCCTTCCAGGCGCTGACCGTCGCCGGCTGCATGCTGCTCTGGTGGGCCATTCCGGGCCGGCCCGACCTCATCGCGCTGACCTTCGTCGCCGTGATCCTGGCCACCATCGGCGCCGAGTTCTCGATCGTCTTCAACAACGCGCTGCTGCCCTCGCTGGTCGCCTCGGAGCGGATGGGGCGCCTCTCCGGCTTCGGCTGGGGCATGGGCTATCTCGGCGGCATCGTCGCGCTGATCGCCGTGCTGGTGGTGAGCCGGCCCGAGCTGATCGGCATCACGCCGCCCGAGGGCGAGGCGCTGCTCGGCCTCGACCGCGCGGGCCACGAAGCCGAGCGGCTGGTCGGCCCGGCCTCGGCGGTCTGGCTGATGGTCTTCGTGCTGCCGATGTTCCTGTTCACCCCCGACATGCCGGAATCGGGCCTGGGCCGGCGCGAGGCGGTGCGCGAAGGCCTGCGGCATCTGGTCGCGACGGTGCGCGGCCTCGGGACCTTGCGCAACCAGGCGCTCTTCCTCGTCGCCTACATGATCTACAACGACGGGCTCCTGGCGGTGATCGCCTTCGGCGGCATCTATGCCGCCGGCACCTTCGGCTGGGGCACCACCGAGCTCGGCATTTTCGGCATCATCCTCACCGTCATCGCCGCCGGCGGCTGCTTCGCCGGCGGCTGGCTCGACGACCATATCGGCTCGCGCCGCACGGTGCTGACGGCGATCGGCCTGGTCGGGGTGGCGAGCCTCGGCATCATGTCGCTGACCGCCGACAGCGCCTTCTTCTTCCTGCCGCTGGTGCCGGTGACGCCGGGCGGCGCCCTGTTCGCCTCGCCGCAGGAGAAGATCTTTCTCGGCTTCGCGATCGTGCTCGGCATCGGCATGGGGCCGATGCAGTCGGCCAGCCGCACCATGATCGGCCGCCTGGCGCCGCCCGGCATGATCGGCGAGTTCTACGGCCTGTTCGCGCTGTCGGGGCGGGCGACGACCTTCCTCGCGCCGTTCTTCGTCGCCGTGACGACCCAGGCGTTCGCCAGCCAGCGCGCGGGCCTTGCCGTGGTGCTGGCCTTCCTGGTCGTCGGCTTCGCCCTGCTTACCGGCGTGCGCGAGCCGCGGCCACAGACGCGCATGGCCGGGGCGCGCTGAGCCGCCCGCCTATTCGCAGATCACCGCGGTGCCGCAGGCGCTGACCATCAGCATGCTGCCGCGCTCGCCGATCGCCTCGTAGTCGAGGTCGATGCCGATCACCGCGTTGGCGCCGAGCCGGCGCGCCTCGTCGACCATGTCCTCGACCGCCGCGTCGCGGGCGTCGCGCAGCACGTTCTCGTAGGAGGCGGTGCGGCCGCCGACGATGTCGCGGATGCTGGCGAACAGGTCGCGGAAGATGTTGGCGCCGAGGATCGCCTGGCCCGAGACCAGGCCGCGGAACTCGACGATGCGCTTGTCGCCGACGTCGTTGGTGGTGGTCAGGATCATGGCTTTCTCCTGCATGGGCGGCGCGGTCAATGGCGGAAGTGGCGCATGCCGGTGAAGACCATGGCGAGGCCGCGCGCGTCCGCCGCGGCGATCACCTCGGCGTCGCGCACGCTGCCGCCCGGCTGGATGACGGCGCGCGCGCCGGCCTCGGCCACCACTTCGAGGCCGTCGGCGAAGGGGAAGAAGGCGTCCGACGCCGCCACCGAGCCCTCGGTGAGCGGCGCCTTCAGGCCGGCGGCGCGGGCCGCATCCTGCGCCTTGCGGAAGGCGATGCGCGCCGAATCGACGCGGCTCATCTGGCCGGCGCCGATGCCCACCGTGGCCCCGTCCCTGGCATAGACGATGGCGTTCGATTTCACGTGCTTGCAGACGGTGAAGGCGAAGCCGAGGTCGGCGAGCTCGGCCTCGGTCGGCGCGCGCTTGGTGACGGTCCTGAGCGCGCTCAAGGGCACGCGGCCGTTGTCGCGGCTCTGCACCAGGTAGCCGCCGGCGAGCGAGCGCACGGTGATGCCCGGCGCCGCCGGGTCGGGCATGCCGCCGGTCAGCAACAGGCGCAGGTTCTTCTTCGCCGCCAGCACCGCCCGCGCTTCCGCGTCGGCGTCGGGGGCGACGATCACCTCGGTGAAGATCTCGGCGATCGCCAGCGCCGTGGCGCCGTCGAGGCGGCGGTTGACGGCGACGATGCCGCCGAAGGCCGAGACCGGGTCGCAGGCCAGCGCCTTGCGCCAGGCCTCGAGAAGCGTCGGCGCCAGCGCGACGCCGCAGGGGTTGGCGTGCTTGATGATGGCCACCGCCGGCCGCTCGATGAACTCGGCGACCAGCTCGAAGGCGGCGTCGGTGTCGTTGAGGTTGTTGTAGGAGAGCTCCTTGCCCTGCAGCTGCACGGCGCTGGCGACGCCCGGCCGGCGCGCGCCGCCGCGGTAGAACGCCGCCTGCTGGTGCGGGTTCTCGCCGTAGCGCAGGGCTTGCGCCCGCTCGCCGGCGAAGACCAGCCGCTCGGGAAAGGTGTCGCCGAGCTGGCCGGCGAACCACTGGCTGATCGCCGCGTCGTAGGCGCCGGTGCGGGCGAAGGCCTTGGCGGCGAGGCGGCGGCGCAAGTCCTCGCCGACGGCGCCGTTCCGCGCCGCCATCTCGGCCATCACCGCCGCGTAGTCGGCGCTGTCGACGACCACGGTGACGTAGCGGTGGTTCTTCGCCGCCGAGCGGATCATCGCCGGCCCGCCGATGTCGATGTTCTCGACGCAGGTGGCGAAGTCGGCGCCCTTCGCGACGGTGGCCTCGAAGGGATAGAGGTTGACCACCACCAGGTCGATGGCGCCGATGCCGTGCGCGGCCATCGCCGCCGCGTGGTCGGGCTCATCGCGCAGCGCCAGGATGCCGCCATGCACCTTGGGGTGCAGGGTCTTGACGCGGCCGTCCATCATCTCGGGGAAGCCGGTGTAGTCGGCGACCTCGCGCACAGGCACGCCCGCCTCGGCCAGCGCGCGGAAGGTGCCGCCGGTCGAGACCAGCTCGACGCCGCGGCCTGCCAGGAAGCGGGCGAACTCGACCAGGCCGGTCTTGTCGGAGACGGAAAGGAGGGCGCGGGCGATCGGAACGGCGGTGGCGGTCATGCGGGGCTGCGGGCGAACAGGACGGGAAGGGCGCGCCTGCCTATAGCACGAAGCGCGCCCGCCCGCAGCGGTCGCCGCACCTGACGCGGCGGTTCGCTCAGTCCCCGGCGACGCCGATCGTCCGACCCGCCCTCAGAAGCATTTCCGACACTCGCCGAGACCGGCGATGCAAGCGAGGCACCCCGGATTCGGGCCGCCCGAGCAGGCGGCCACGCAGGCCGCGACTCTGCCCGCGCAGCGGACGCAGGCGAAGGCTTTGCCGAAGCTGAACGCCGGGGTCACCCCCGGGCCGACGGAACCGACCCCACCTGACCCATAGACGCCCAGCGCCGCCCCGATCGCCTGCGCTGCCGTGAATCCTGGCATGGCCATGGCACACCCCCGGAAAGTCAGCGGTACCGGGCCATAATACATCATTCGATATAGATATAAAGCTTCGAAAATCACCCTGCCGCGGCCGCCGGCACCGCGCCCTCGGGGCGGAATTCCGGCACCAGGCGGGCGATGAGGGCGAGCGTGCGCGCCTCGTCGCGCGCCTCCGCCGCGGCGGCGAGCTGCTCGATCAGGCCGTAGAGCTCGCCCCGGTCGACCAACCGCGGCGCGGCCAAGAGGATGCCTTCCTGGCGGGTCGGCACCAGCCGCTCCTGGGCGTGCAAGAGCTCCTCGTGCAGCTTCTCGCCGGGGCGCAGGCCGGTGAACGCCACGGCCACGTCGATGTCGGGGCGCAAGCCCGCCAGCCGGATCATCTGGCGCGCCAGGTCCTGGATGCGCACCGGCTCGCCCATGTCGAGGACGAAGATCTTGCCCTCTTCGGCGTCGCGCAGGTCGGGCTGCGCCGCCGCCTGCAGGATCAGCTCGACCGCCTCGCGCGTGGTCATGAAGTAGCGCGTCACCTCGGGGTGGGTGACGGTGAGCGGCCCGCCGCGCGCGAGCTGGCGCTGGAAGAGCGGCACCACCGAGCCGGTCGAGCCGAGCACGTTGCCGAAGCGCACGGTGACGAAATGCGTCGCGCCGCCGCGCCTGGCCTCGGCCACGCTCAGCGCCTGCGCCACCATCTCGGCGATGCGCTTGGTCGCGCCCATCACGCTGGTCGGGTTGACCGCCTTGTCGGTCGAGATCAGCACCATCGCGCGCACGCCGTGCTTGAGGCAGGCATCGGCGACCGCGCGCGTGCCGGCGACATTGGTCAGCGCCGCCTCGCTCGGGTTGGCCTCGGCCAGCGGCACGTGCTTGAGCGCGGCGGCGTGGAAGACGAGCTCGGGCCGCGCCTCGCCGAACACCTGGTCGAGGCGCAGCGGTGCGCGCACGTCGCCGAGCACGGCGCGCCGCGCCAGGGCCGGCCAGCGCTCGCCCAGCTCGAGGTCGATCTGGTAGAGGTTGAACTCGCCGTTGTCGTAGAGCGTCAGCGCCGCCGGGCCGAGCTCGGCGACCTGGCGGGCGAGCTCGGCGCCGATGGTGCCGCCGGCGCCGGTGACCAGCACGCGCCGGCCGCCGACGAGGCGGCGCATGGCCTCGCGATCGAGCACCTTCTGCGGCCGGCCGAGCAGGTCCTCGACATCGACCGGGCGCAGCGGCGGCGCGGCGCCGTCGTCGCGCCGGAAGTCGGTGAGGCGGGGCACGCGGGCGAGCGTCATGCCGAGCTTGTCGGCGGTGTCGAGCAGGCGCTGCACGGTGGCGCCGTCGATCTGCTCGGCGGCGATGATCAGCCGGCGCGGCCGCCGGCCCTGGCGGTCGAGCCGCTCGACCACCGCCGGGATGGCGTCGAAGCCGCCGAGCACGCGGATGCCGTGGATGTCGCGGCCCTGGCGCGCCTCCTTGTCGTCGACCAGACCGACGACGCGGTAGCCGGCGTCGCGCCGCCGCTTGAGGTCGCGGATGAAGGTCTCGGCCAGCCGCCCGGCGCCGGCTACCAGCACCGGCACCTGGCTCTCGTCCGCGCGCTCGAAGACCAGGCTGAAATTGCCGTCCTTCCAGGCGCGGTAGAGGATGCGCGGCCCCGCCAGCAGCGCGACCAGGAGCGGCCACTGGATGAGCAGCACGCTGCGCGGGAACTGCTCCAGCCGCGTGACCAGGAACAAGAGCGGCAGGAAGACCAGCAGCGCCAGCGTCACCGCCCTGGCGATCGCGACGAGGTCGCGGAACGAGGCGTAGTGCCAGATGCCGCGATAGAGCCCGGTCGCCGAGAACACCACCGCCGCCGCCAGCGTGAAAAGAAGCGTGCCTTCCCAGAGGAAGAGCGGCGGCTGCGGGTTGCCGTCGAGGGCGTAGCGCAGCCCGAGCGCGAGCTCGAACGACAGCGCCGCCATGGCGATGTCGTGCAGGGCCACCACGGCGGTGCGCCGGTTCCAGCCCATGCGCTTGCGCAAGCGCCTATTCGGCACGCGGTGCCCTCCCGCCCGGTTCGGCGAGGTACCATAGCAGAAGGCCGACCAGCCCGGCGGCGGCGGTCAGCGCCGGCCAGGCGAACGTCGGGGCGCGGGCGGCGCCGAGCGCGAGCAGCACCAGCGCCGCGTCGAGCGCGGCGATCCGGCGCACCGCCGGCGCGTGGCCGCCGAGGCGGCGCGCGCCCTGCTGGTAGAAGTGGCTGCGGTGCGCCTGCCACACCTTCTCGCCGCGCAAGGCGCGGCGCGCGAGCGTGAGCGTCGCATCGGCGAGGTAGTAGAGCGGCAGGATCAGCGCCGCCGCCCATTGCCCGGCGGCGGCCGCGCCGAGCAAGAGCCAGCCGAGCAGGAAGCCGAGCGGCACGCTGCCGACATCGCCGAGGAAGACCCGCGCCGGCGGCCAGTTCCAGCGCAGGAAGCCCGCCGCCGCGCCGGCGACGGCGAGGCCGTGGGCCGGCTCGGCCGCGCCCGCCAGCGCGCCGAGCAGCGCCAGGCCGAGCCCGAGCGCCACCGTTTCGGTGCCGGCGATGCCGTCGATGCCGTCCATGAAATTGTAGAGATTGACGAACCAGAGCCAGGCGAGGACGGCGAGCAGGCGGTCGGCCCAGAGCGGCAGCAGGCCCTGCGCGATCAGCGCGTCGGGCAGCAGCGCAACGCCGATGGCGACCGCCGCCGCCTGCACCGCGAGCCGCCGCCCGACCGGCAGGCCGGCGACGTCGTCGCGCCAGGAGAGCCCGGCGAGGACCAGCGCCAGCGCCAGCACCGCGGCCACCGTCCAGTTCCCGTGGTAGGCGGCGAGCGCCCCCCAGAAGAGCGCGATGGTGCCGACGACGGCGATGCCGCCGCCGCGCGGCGTCGGCACGGCATGGCTCGAACGCGCCGACGGGTGGTCGAGAATGGCCCGCCGCCGGAGCCAGCCGAGGAGCGCGCGCGTGCCGACGAGCGACACCAGCGCACTGGCGGCGAAAACGACAAGCCAGACCAGCGGGCTCACCGCGCCCGCTCCGCGGCAGCGAAGGCGACCGTCCCGGCGGCCAAGGCGAGGGCACCGAGCCACCAGTTCTGCCAGACGCCGAAGCTCGCCGACAGCACGACCAGGGCGACGACCAGCGTCGCGGTCGCGCTCGCGCGCGCCAGCCGGTCGCCGTCGATCGACCACACCGCGCGGCCGACGAGCAGTGTCAGCAGCGCGAAGGCCAGCGCGCCCGGCAGGCCGAGCTCGAGCCACATCTGCAAGGCGGCGTTGTGCGGATGCAGCGGCAGGGCCTGGCCGTTGGCGATGACCGGCGCCTCGCCGCCGGGCAGCGCCCGCGAGGCATCCATGCCCCAGCCGCGGAGCGGCCGGTCGGCGATGCGCCGGGCGACGAACTTCCAGATATGCAGCCGGTGCAGCGCCGAGAGGCTGAGCGGCCCGAGCCAGCCCTCGTGCAGCGCCGGCTGCAGCAGGGTGCGCGGCAAGAGCGGCGCGACGAAGACGCCGCCGACGAAGAGCGCCACCATCGCCTGCACGGCGCGCCGGCCGAAGGCGTAGGCCGCCGCGCCGCCGGCCAGCGCCGCCAGCGCCGCCAGCTTCACCGTCACCGCGTTGCCGTCGGCGATGGCGGCGAGCGCCAGCGCGACGAGGCCGAGGGCCAGCCACCGCCAGCCGGCGCGCCAGAGCAACAGGCCGGCCGGCCAGGCCAGCAGCGCCAGCATCGCCAGCGCGGCGTTGACCCGCGCCGTCCCGAAGACATAGCTGCGTCCCGTCAGGCCCCACAGCGTCGCATGCAGGAAATGCCCGTGCTGGTGGTCGATGGCGACCAGCGCGCCGAGCGCCAGCCCGGCCGCGGCGGCGAGAAGCTGCGTCTGCGATGGCGGCGCCGCGACATCGCGCGCCGCCACGACCAGCAGCAGCCCGGCATAGAGGAAGGGCATGCCGCCGATGGTGGTGCCGAAGGCGTCGGCGCCCTCGACCGCCCACCCGGCGCTGATGAGCGCCCACGCCGCCAGCGCCGTCACCACCGCCGCGATCGGCTGGCGCGCGGCGGCGGCGAGCCCTCCGGCGCGCGCCAGCGCGATCGCCGCGCCGGCGGCGGCGAGCAGCGCGAAGGGCGCCATCGCCTTGGCCGAGAAGGCCGCCAGCGGCACCGTCAGCGTCATCGCGCCGGCGAAGATCCAGCTCGCGGCGCGGCTCACGGCAGCGCTCCGGCCGGCAGCAGCGCGCGATAGACCGCCAGGCTGTCGGCGACGAACTTCTCGACCGAGAACTCGGCCTCGGCGATGGCGCGGCCGCGCGCGGCGAGGCGCCGGCGCAAGCCCGCATCCTCGATCAGCCGCCGGATGGCGGCGGCGGTGGCGGCGGCGTCGCGCACCGGCACCAAGAGGCCGTTCTCGCCGTCGCGCACCACGTCGCGGCAACCGGGCACGTCGGTGGTGACGATGGCGCGCGCCACCGCCGCCGCCTCGATCAGGCCGCGCGGCAGGCCTTCGCGGTAGGACGGCAGGCAGACGATGTGCGCCTTGGCGAGCGTCGCCGGCATGTCGGTGGCGTAGCCCCACCATTCGACGACGCCCTCGGCGACCCAGGCGCGCACCGTCGCCTCGCCGGCATCGGTGGGATTTTCCGGGTCGGTGCGACCGACCAGCACGAAGCGCGCGGCGACGCCGTCGGCCTTGAGGCGGCGCGCGGCGGCGATGAATTCGTTGACGCCCTTGTCGCCGATCAGCCGCGCCGGGAACATGACCACGGTGTCGCCCGCGGGCTCCGGCGCCGCCGCGAACTCGCGCAAGTTCACGCCGCAGCCGGCGATCATCACCGTGCGCCCCGGCGCGACCAGCCGGGCGTCGAGAAAGAGCGCGCGGTCGTCGGGGTTCTGGAAGATGGCGCGCGCATTGGGATGGTCGAGCGCGAAGCGGAAGAGCCGCTTCAGCACGGCCCGCTGCGCCGCCGCCGCCGCGCCCTCGCGGATGAAGAGATAGCCGAGGCCGGTGATGGCGTGCACCGCGGCGGGCGCGCCGAGGAGGCGCGAAACGAGCCCGCCCCAGATCACCGGCTTCATCGACACGTGGTGGACCAGGTCGGGGCGCAGCCGGCGGATCAGCCGGAAGCAGGCGGCGAGAAGACGCAGCTCGGCCAAGGGATCGCGGCCGCCGCGCGCCAGCGGGATGGCGTGGAAGCGAAGCCCGCTCGCCTCGATTTGCGCCACGCCGGCGGCATCGAACGGCGCCGCCACGTGCACCTCGAAGCCGGCGTCGCGCATGGCGAGACCGATCGGCATGCGGTGGGTGGTGAAGAAGAGGGCTTCGTTGACCAGGAAGAGGAGGCGTTTCGCCATCGCCCGCTTCTGCACGGGCGCGGCCGCCGGGTCAAGCCGCCTCGCGCTCAAGCGGGCGCGGACGGCGACGCCGGAACGCGCGCCAGCGCCCATTTGACCGCCGCGCCGCGCTCGTCGACGACGCCGGCGACGACGATCTGCTGCGCGCGGCGCATCTCGCCGCGATCGCCGAAATAGACGCTTTCCTCGACGCTCAGCGTGCCGCCGGCGGCGCGGAAGCGCCAGCCTTGGCCGCTGCCGGTCTTGATCAGCACGGCGGCGCCGTTCTGCAGCAGCGACGCCTGCAGCGCCGGATGCAGATGGAAGCGCAGCGCGAAGGGCGTGCCGCGCGCCCGCCGCCCCGATCCGGCCAGCAGGTCCTCGCCGCGCAGGTCCTGGCCTGCGGCATCGAGATAGAGGCGGCGGCGGTGGGTGAGCGCGAAGCGGCGCTGGTAGCCGTCGTGGCTGAGGCCGAGCCAGGTCGCGCCGTCCTGCTCGTTGCGCTCGACGATCGGCGGCGGCATGTCGGCGCGGGCGGCCTCGATGTCGACGGAATTGCTGTCGCCGAGCGTGAGCGTCGAATGGGCGGCGGTCGCGGCCAGCGCGCGGCGCCATTCGGGGCTGTCGCGCCGGCAGGCGCCGCAATTGACGATCAGGCGCTCGCGCCCGGCGCTGAACTCGAAGGCGAGCGGCGCGGCATGCGGCGTCCCGCCCAGCGCGCGCGCCGGCGGCCGGCCGACATCGACGATCAGCAGGCCGCGCCGCGCCGCGATCCGCTCGAAGCCGGACTGGATGGCGCTGGCGAGCGGCTTGCCGCGCGCGTCGGCGCGGCCCAGCGCCAGGTCCACGCCTGCCTCGCTCTCCGCCTCGCCGCCGTGGAACAGGGCAAGCCCGCCGTCGCCGTGGCGGAAGAAGCGCAGCATCGGCGCCAGGCGGTCGATCGCGTGCTGCAGGGGCGGCGGCGGATCGAGCCCGGCGGCGGCGCAGGCGGCGCGCAAGGCGACGAGGTCGCGCAGCAAGGCGAGGTGCTGCGAGGGATTGCGGCCGACATGGCCGCCGTCGGGCAGGACCTGCTGGTCGAGGGCCGCCACCAGCCGTTCGGCCGCCTTCGGCCAGCGCCGGCGCATGTCGGGCAGGCAGAGCGCGGCGAAGCCGAGGCCGACCAGCGCGGTCAGCGTCGGCGCGCCGGGCGGCGCCTGGCCGGCGGCACGCCAGAGGTGCCGCGCCTGCCGCGCCAGCGAGGCGTAGAAGGCGGTGCGCAGCGCCGCGTCGGCATCGGCGGTGATGAAATCGGCATGGCAGAGCCAGGCGATCAGCCGGCGCGCCAGCACGTCGGGCCGCCAGGCGGCGGCATCCCAGTCGCGGTGGCGGTCGAGCCAGGCGGCGACCAGGGCGCGCGCCTGGCGCCGCGCCGCGTCGCCGCCGGCGGCGGCGAAATGGCGCAGCCAGGCGAAGCCGTCGAGCTCGGCCGTCCAGGCCGGCGAGGGAGTGGCCGCGGTCCACGGTGAATCGCGGGCGGCGATCTCCTCGCCGGCGAAGCGGTAGCGGCCCTGGAACAGGCGATCGGCCTCGGCCGCGTCGCCGGGCCACGGATCCTCGGGCGTGACCAGCAATGCCGCCGGCGCCTTGCCGGCGAGCAGCGGCCGGTAAAGGGGCGTCGCGTAGAGCCGCTCGGCCAGCCGGCGCGCCAGCCGGCCGGCGACGCTACTCGGGTCGGGGCCGGTCGGCATCGGCGCGAGCCGGTGGCGCGGCGCGCATCACGCGGCGTTGCGCAGCCGCTCGATGTTGACCGCGTAGGCGGCCGGGCCGCCGGTGAAAGTCGCGGTGCCGGCGACCAGCACGTCGGCGCCGGCGGCGATCGCCTCGGCGGCGGTGGCGAGATTGATGCCGCCGTCGACCTCGAGCTCGATCGGGCGGCCGCTGCCGTCGATGGCGGCGCGCAGCTCGCGCAGCTTGTCGAGCTGGCTGCGGATGAATTTCTGGCCGCCGAAGCCGGGGTTGACGCTCATCACCAGGACCAGGTCGACCTCGTCGAGCACCGGCAGCACCGCCTGCGCCGGCGTCGCCGGGTTGAGCGACACCCCTGCCTTCTTGCCCAGCGACTTGATCAGCTGCACCGTGCGGTGCAGGTGCGGCCCCGCCTCGGGGTGCACGGTGATGATGTCGGCGCCGGCCTCGGCGAATTGCGGCACGTAGGCATCGACCGGCGAGATCATCAGGTGGACGTCGAAAGGCAGCCGCGTATGCGGCCGCAACGCCGCCACCACCGACGGCCCGATCGTGATGTTGGGCACGAAATGGCCGTCCATCACGTCGATATGCACGTAATCGGCGCCCGCCTCGCTGATCGCCGCCACCTCCTCGCCCAGCCGGGCGAAGTCGGCGGCGAGAATCGACGGTGCGATCCGGACCGGGCGGGCCATGCGGCCTGCTTAGCAGCTTCGTCCGACCCCCGCAACGGCCGCCCTCCCGCCGGCAATGCGCGGCAAAGCCCCGGGTTGCGCCGGGCGGGCAGATCGATTAACCATGTGCCCAACAGCAGGGGGGAGCATGCGTCGCAGCAAGACGCAGTTCGTGCCGGCGATTCTCGCCGGCCTCATGTCGATATTGTGGGGCGTCGCAGCGCTCGGCCTGTTTGCGCCCGCGCCGGCCCATGCCGCCCGCGTGGCGACCGAGGGGCGGACCTTCGACGGCTTCCTGGCGCAAGAACGCTGGGTGCGCATCGAGGCGGTGCGTGCCCGCGGCGCGGGCGCCAAGCCCGCGGTTGTGATCCTGCATGGCGCCAGCGGCATCGGTGAGCCGCTGCGCGCGCAGGCCGAGGCGCTGGCCGAGCGCGGCATCTCCGCCTTCATCGTCCATTATTTCGACGGCCTCGGCCCGGTCGCGCGCAAGGCGAGCCCGGAGCTGCATGCGCGCCGCGACCGCATCATCGACGCGGCGATCGAGCATGTGCGCTCGCTGCCCGAGGTGGATGCCGATCGCGTCGGCCTGCTCGGCCTGTCGCTCGGCGGCTTCCACGCCTTCGGCATCGCCAGCCGCGACGGCCGCATCGCCGCCGTGGCGGGGGTGGTCGGCGCGATGCCACACCCGGCGATGCGCGCCGGCATCGCGCGCATGCCGCCGACGCTCGTCCTGCACGGCGACCGCGACGTTGTCGTGCCGGTTTCGCGCGCCCACGAGCTGGCGCGCGTGCTCCGCCGCATCGGCGCGATCCACCAGGTCAAGATCTATCGCGGCGAGGCGCACGTCTTTCGCGGCCCGGCCCGCGCCGACAGCATCCGCACCGCGGCCGAGTTCTTCGCGCAGCACCTCGCGGCGGCGCATTCCTCCTGATCGCGGCGGCAGCCTAGGAGAGCAGCCGCTTGCCGTCGTCGCGCGCGGCCGTTCGCGCCCCGCGATAGGCGCTCACGTCGATGCGGTGCTGGGCGAGCTTCTGATGCACGGCGCGCGGCGTCACGCGCAGCGCGCGCGCCACCGCGCTGACGTTGCCCCGGCAACGCTGAAGCTGGTCGCGCAGCACGACGTCCTCGGCGCGATCCGCCGCCTGCCGCCGCAGGTCCTTGAGCGACGCGCCGGCGCCATCGGCGCCTGACGGCGCATCGCCGCCCGCCGGCTCCGGCAGCAGCAGCGAATCGAGGATCGGCCCGGTGGCGAACAGGAACGAGCGCTCGAGGATGTTCTCGAGCTCGCGCACGTTGCCGGGCCAGGCGTAGCCGAGGGCGCGCGCCCGCGCCGCCGGTCCGATCTGGCGCACGTTCTTGCCGTAGCGCTCGCTCAGGCGCGCGAGGAAGTGGTCGATGAGGCCGAGGATGTCCTCGGGCCGCTCGCGCAGCGGCGGCACGTGGATCGGCAGCACGTTGATGCGGTAGTAGAGGTCCTCGCGGAAGGTACCGCGCTGCAGCAGGACCTCGAGCGGCTGGCTCGCCGCCGCGACGATGCGCACGTCGGCGCGCATCGTCTGCTTGCCGCCGACGCGCATGAACTCCCGGTCCTGCACGACGCGCAGCAGCCGCGCCTGGGCGGCGAGGGGCAGCGAATCGATCTCGTCGAGGAACAAGGTGCCGCCGTGGGCGCGCTCGAAGACGCCGTGATGGACTTCGTAGGCGCCGGTGAAGGCGCCCCGCTCGTGGCCGAAGAGCGCGCTCTCGATCAGCGTCTCGGGAATCGCCCCGCAATTGACCGCCAGCATCGGCTTGCGCCAGCGCTCGCTGAGCGCGTGAACGGCGCGGGCGATCACCTCCTTGCCGACGCCGGTCTCGCCGGTGACCAGCACGGTTGCCGGGGTCGGCGCGACCACCGAAACCATCTCCAGCGCGCGGCGCAAGGCCGGCGATTTGGCCACCAGATGCGGACGCTGGTCCTGGCGCTCGGCGGTCTTGCCGCTGCGGCACCACAGCCGCTCGAAGCGCTCGTCGAGGCGCACCGACACCTCGGCCGGCCCCGAAGCGGCGCGGATGCGGCCTTCCTCGCGGCGATATTCATCGCCGTCGGCCTGGCGGGCCAGCTGCTCGTCGAGATAGACGCTGACCAGGCAGCCGCGGTCGCCGCGGGCGATGGTGCGGTCGAGCACGACCTTGGCGTAGCCGAAGTTGCGCGCGGCGATGCCGCCGAAGACGCTCGAGGTCATATGACAGAGCTCGGGCGTCTGCTCGACCGCGTGTCCGAAGGGACAGCGCGTGTTGACCACCCGCACCAGGCCGGGCGGGCTCGAGGCGCGCGAGAAGTTGCCGCCGATGCGGTTCTTCAGGGCGACGATCAGGTCGGCATAACGCTCGCGATCGAGCGCGCCGTCGATCCCGTACTCCCT
>CAYTWJ010000009.1:0-7266 GCA_964442055.1 uncultured Rhodospirillaceae bacterium
TCGCGAAATCCCAGCGCCCCGGCCACCTGTTCGACGGTCTGTGTCGACCGATCCAACCTCAGCCGTGCCTCGTGGATGGCCCGCTCATGCACCAGTTCAATTGGCGATTTGCCGAGCTCGCGGCGGCAAATGTCGTGCAGGCGGTCGGGCGAAATGCCCATCGCGCCGGCATATCGATTGACCGGCCATCGGTCGCGAAAGTGCACTTCCACGAGTTGCCGGAAATGCTGAAGGATCCGGGACGGCCGGCCCTTGGCGCGCCCCGCCTCTTCGGCGGCGGCCGACATGCGCCACAGCAGCACCAGGACCGAGCGCACCTGGGCCTCGACCATGGTCCAGGAGCCGCTTCGCGGCCGATGCGTTTCGCGCACGATCAGGTCGAACGCGTGTTCCGCATCGGTGACGGCCTCCGGCGACTCGTCAAGCGGCGCGACGACCCGACGATCCGCGAGCAGCCGCAGATCCGAGGATTCCGGATTGTGCCCGATGGCGTTGGCAAGCACCTCGTTGCCGATGGCAAACAGATAGCCAACGCCGCCGGCCTTGACCTGAAGGGCCGTACCCTCGCTCCACGGCACCCAGACGAGGCTCGGCGCGCGCAGCGCCATGACATCATCGCCGGCAAGGATCGCGCCGCTCCCCGAAGTCAGCAGGATGCCCCGCCAATGCCACCCCTCGGGCGACTTGCCCGTACCGAAGACCCGATCCTGCAGCGCGCATTGCAGCCGCTCGGCGGCGATGCACGGCAAGACGGCAGCGCGGGCATCCATGCGGAATCCTCCCGGTAGCGCCCGGCACTCCGAGACCGGGCCCAAACGCCAATATAGTTCAAGTTAACACCAGATTTGTCCATTAACGGCAACCCAAGAATTTGCTTCCGTATGTCCAGAAAATCGGCAATGCGCCGCGATGCCGGGAGTTGCCTTGGCGACGAGGCAACAGAATCCCCGCATCGCCGGCTCCGTGCCGCCCCGCGCCGACAGATGGCGGATGCGGTGGAGCCCCGGTCACAAGGGGCCGCGTTGTGGGAGGAAACTGGTGTTCGAGGCCAGGCTGTTCATCGGCGGCAACGCCGTGACCGCGCAGGCGGGCGCGACCTTTGACCGGGTCGATCCGATCACGGACAAGGTCGTCAGCCGCGCCTCGGCTGCCTCCCGGCGGGATGCGTTGGAGGCCGCCAATTCGGCCGCTGCCGCCTTTCCGGCTTGGTCGACCACGCCGACGGCCGAGCGGGCAGCCATCCTGGAGCGGGCGGCGAAGCTGCTCGATAAACGGACCCGAGCTTTCGTCGAGGTCATGGCCGACGAGATCGGCGCGTCGGAAGCCTGGGCGCGCTTCAATTGCGACCTGGCGACCGCGACATTGCGCCACGCCGCGACTCTGACCGACCGGCTGACCGAAACCGTCGTTCCCTTACGCAAAGCGGGCGTGACGTCGATGGCGGTGCGCCAGCCTGCCGGGGTGGTTCTTGGCATCGCGCCGTGGAACGCGCCGGTCGTGCTGGGCGTCCGGGCCATCGCGGCGCCTCTCGCTTGCGGAAACACGGTTATCCTCAAGGCGTCCGAGCTCTGTCCGAAGACGCACAGCCTGATCGTCGAAACGATGATCGAGGCCGGTCTCCCCGAGGGCGCGGCCAATCTCGTGACCCATGCCCCCGACAAGGCGCCCGAGATCGTCGAGGCGCTCATCGCCCATGCCGCGGTGCGCCGGGTCAACTTCACCGGATCGACGCGGGTCGGGCGCGGCATCGGCGAGCTGTGCGCGCGCCATCTCAAGCCCTGCCTGCTGGAGCTCAGCGGCAAGGCCCCGCTCATCATCCTCGACGACGCCGATCTCGACGAGGCGGTCAAGGCCGCGGCGTTCGGGGCGTTCTTCAACCAGGGGCAGATCTGCATCTCGACCGAGCGGATCGTCGTCGATCGCAAGGTCGCCGATGTTTTCATGGAGAAATTCAAGCGCAAGGCGGCGACGTTGAAGGCCGGCGATCCCCGCGCCGGCACCTTCCCGCTCGGCTCGATGATCAGCCGCGAAGCGGCGGTGCGCGTCAAGGGTCTGGTCGACGACGCCGTCTTCAAGGGCGCGCGGCTGTTGGCCGGCGGCGAGGTCGACAACACGATCATGCAGGCGACGATCCTGGATGGCGTCAGCTCGGCGATGCGGATCTATTACGAGGAATCCTTCGGTCCGGTCGCCGCGGTCATCCGCGTCGACGGCATCGAGGAGGCCGTCTCGGTCGCCAACGACACCGAATTCGGCTTGGCGGCGGCGGTGTTCGGCCGCGACACGGCACGGGCGACGAGCGTAGCCCGCCGGCTCGAGACCGGAATCTGCCATATCAACGCGCCGACCATCTACGACGACCCGATGATGCCGTTCGGCGGCATGAAGGCCAGCGGCTACGGCCGGTTCGGCGGCGACGCCGCGATCCACGAATTCACCGAGTTGCGCTGGATCTCGGTGCACGGCACCGCTCACGACTATCCGATCTGAACCCTGGGAAGACCGGAGCGAATGCCAAGTGACGACGATGACTGCAGAAACGTGGGAAGGCCCAACAAGGAGGCGAACATGAAGCGTAGAACGGCGTTGAAACTGGCCGCTGCGGCGGCACTCGTTGGATCGCTGTCGGTCGGCGCGGCGCAAGCGGCCGACCCGATCAAGATCGGCGCGGTGGCGCCGAAGACCGGCCCGCTGGCCGGCGGCGCCACCGTCACGCACTGGCCCAACATCCAGCTCTGGACGGCGCAGGTGAACGCCCGCGGCGGCCTGAACGTCAAGGGCGGCAAGGCCAAGATCGAGGTGATCGAGTACGACGACCAGACCAATCCCGGCGAAACCATCAAGGCGGTGCAGCGCCTGGCCACCCAGGACAATGTCGACTTCATCGTCGCGCCCTACGGCACCGGCCTCAACCTGGCGGTGGCGCCGATCTTCGCGAAATATGGCTACCCGCAGATCGCCGTCACCGCGATCACCGACCAGATCGAGGAACTGGCCGGACGCTATCCGAGCATGTTCTTCACGCTCGGCTCGACCACGGCGTTTGCCCAGTCGGTCGCCGACATCCTCGCCAAGATGCACAAGGAGGGGAAGATCGGCAACAAGGTGGCGATGGTGAACGTGGCCGACGCCTTCGGCATCGAGCTGGCGGTCGCCGCCCGGCCGATCTTCAAGAAAGCCGGCCTCGAAATCGTTTACGACAAGTCCTACCCGCTCGGCACCCAGGACCTGTCGCCGCTCGTCAAGGGCGCCAAGGCGACCAATCCGGATGCCTTCGTCGCCTGGTCCTACCCGCCCGACACCTTCGGGCTGACCGAGCAGGCGATCATCGAGAACCTGGACGTCAAGGCGTTCTACACGGCGGTGGCGACCTGCTTCCCGGCCTACGGCGGCAAGTTCGGCAAGGCCATCGAGGGAAACCTGGGCGCCGGCGGCGTCAACCCGGACACGCCCGAGATGAAGGCCTATCTGAAGGCGCACAAGGAGATCACCGGCAAGGATGCGGACTTCTGGGCCAGCGCCACGACCTACGCCGCGCTGCAGATCCTCGAGCAGGCCATCGAGGGCGTCGGCGCGCCGGACCGGGCCAAGGTGACCGAGTATCTGAAGAAGCATACTTTCAAGACGGTGCTGGGTGACATCACCTTCAACAAGCACAACAACAATGAGAAGTTCTGGACCGTCGGGCAGTGGCAGAACGGCGCCTTCTACGGCGTCGCATCGACCGGACGCCCGGGCGAGAAGCCGGTCCAGCTCAAGAACGGCTGGAAGTAATTAGTCGGCCGGGCTGCGGCTCCGGCGGGGTTGGATCCACGCCGGAGCCGTTTTCCCGGGTTCGCAGTCATGGACATCGTGATCACCGGCCTGTTGCTGGGCGGCACCTACGCGCTGGTCGCCGTCGGGCTGAACCTGCAATACGGCGTCGCCCGGATCATGAACCTGGCCAACGGCGAGATGCTGGTGGCCGGGGCCTTCGCCGCCTTTTGGATATTCACCGCCGGCCGGATCACGCCGCTGCTGTCGATCTTCTTCGTCGCGCCGCTGGCCTTCGCGCTGAACTGGCTGATCTACCGCTACATGCTGCTGCCGCTGGTGAAGCGGGCGCGGAACCGGGGCCAGCTCGAGGTCGACAGCATCCTCGCCACGTTCGGGCTCAGCTTCGTCTTCGTCGGCGTCATGCTCGCGACCTTCGGCGGCGACTATTTCGCCTATTCCTATCTGGCCCGGCCGTTCGTCATCCTGGGCGACACTTTCGCGCTCAACCGCATCGTTGCCTTTGTGATTGCCGCGATCATCTGCGGGCTGCTCTATCTCTGGCTCAATCTCACCCGCCCGGGCATGGCCGTGCGGGCGGTCGCGACGAGCCCGGATTCCGCGGGCCTGGTTGGAATCGATGTCCGCCGGCTGTCGGCATTCGCCTTCGCGCTCGGCGGCGCGGTGACGGCGACTGGCGGGTCGCTGATCTCGACCTTCCTCACCATGGACGCCTCGATCGGCGTCATCTTCACCATGAAGGCTTTGATCATCGTCATCATGGGCGGCGTCGGCGACGTGCGCGGCACGATCGTGGCGGCGCTGGTGCTGGGGCTGGCCGAGACCATCGTCGCCAGCGTGATCGATCCCGGGCTGACCCTGGCGGCGGCCTATCTGATGTTCATCCTGGTGCTGCTGTTCCGGCCGCAGGGCCTGTTCGGAAGGCAGAGCGCATGAGCGGCGGCGAGCTGCGCAACATGCTGCTGGCCGCCATCGGCCTCGGCCTGGCGGCGCTGCTGCCGATGTCGGGCAACGGCTACCTGCTGTCCGTCGGGGTGACCGTCGCCATGTACACCGTGCTGGCAACCAGCTGGGCGCTGTTCTCCGGCCCGACGCACTACATCTCGCTGGCGACCGCCGCCTTCTTCGGCCTCGGCACCTACGTGGTCGCGATCGGAATCGACCGCCTGCCCTATCCGGTCCTGCTTGCGATCGCCGTGGTCGCGGGCGGGGTCGCCGCCGGGCTGGTCGGCCTGGCGACGCTGCGCCTGACGGGGGTTTATTTCGTGATCTTTACCCTGGGGCTGGCCGAAATGATCCGCCAGGTCGTCACCTGGGTGCAGAACAACTGGTCGGGCCATCGCGGCCTCTACGTCCTGACCAACATCACCGAGGAGATCATCTACTGGGAGCTGCTGGCGCTCGCCGCCTCGGTCTATCTCGTAGGCTGGCGGATCGGCCGCTCGCGACTGGGCTTCGCGCTGCGCATCATTGGCAACGACGAGGTCGTCGCCGCCCATTGCGGCATCGACACCGCCCGCGCCAAGGTCCTGCTGTTCGTCGTTTCGGGCATGGTGGCCTCGCTGGCCGGCGCGCTGCTGGCGCCGCGCTGGACCTATATCGAGCCGACGCTCGCCTTTTCGCCGCTGCTGTCGTTCCAGGTGGTCATCATGGCGCTTCTCGGCGGCGCCAACCGGCTGTGGGGGCCGCTGGTCGGGGTCATCCCCTTCACCCTGCTGTGGGAGGTGATCTCGACCCACTTTCCGAACCAGACCAGCCTGCTCCTGGGCATCGCGTTCCTGCTGATCGTCTATGTCATCCCGCACGGCGTGGTCGGCCGGATCGAGGCGCTGGCCCGGACGCTGGCGGTGACGAGGGCGTAGATGCGACAGGCCAGCACCATCCTGTCGGTGCGGGGGGTGACCAAGCGGTTCGGCGGCCTGGTGGCCGTCGATGCGATGGACTTCGACGTCCAGGAGCGCGAGGTCCTGGGCCTGATCGGGCCGAACGGCTCGGGCAAGACCACGATGATGAACCTGATTTCCGGCGCCCTCAGGCCGACCTCCGGCCAAATAACGCTGCAGGGCGCGCGCATCTCCGGCCTGCCGGCGCAAGCCATCAATCGCCGCGGCGTGGCGCGCACCTTCCAGCTGGTTCGCCTGCTGCCGTCGCTGTCGGTCGTGGAGAACGTGGTCGCCGGCGCCGTGTTCGGCCGCCGGCGCCGCTGGGGCATCGCGGCCGAGGATCACGCGTGCCGGATGCTGGGCCGGGTCGGGCTGGAAGCCATGGCCGACGCCCCGGTTTCGTCGCTGACCTATATCGACCAGAAGCGCGTCGAGCTGGCCCGCGTCCTCGCCTGCGACCCCGAGATCCTGCTGCTCGACGAATGGCTGGCGGGGCTGAACCCGACCGAACTGCAGACCGGAATCGAGCTGATCCGCGACCTCCGCGAGGATGGCCGGACGATCATCCTGGTCGAGCACGTCATGGATGCGATCCGCAGCCTGTGCGATCGCTGCGTGGTGATGAACAGCGGCAGGAAGATCGCCGAGGGCACCCCGTCCGACGTCCTGGCCGATCGCGAGGTGATCCGCGCCTATCTGGGAGACGACGGTGCTTGAGGCACGGAATCTCTCGGTCAGCTACGGCAAGCACCGGGCGTTGGAGAACGTCTCGGTTCGCGTCGGCCCGGGCGAGATCGTCGTCATCCTGGGCGCCAACGGCGCCGGCAAAAGTACGCTGCTCAGGACCATCGGCGGTGTCTGCGAAGGCACCCACAGCGGCACTGTCGAGATCGACGGCCGGCCCATTCTCGGGCTGCCGCCGCACCGCATCGTCGAGCGCGGCATCGCCATGGTGCCCGAGGGGCGCGGCGTCTTCGCCGACCTGACGGTGCGCGAAAACCTGCTCTTGGGCGCCTATCTGCCACGCGGGCGCGCCGACCAGCCGGCCAATCTTGAGCGCGTCTTCGGCCTCTTCCCCAAGCTGGCCGAGCGCCGCAGCCAGACCGTCCGAACCATGAGCGGCGGCGAGCAGCAGATGGTCGCCATCGGCCGCGCCATCATGTCGGCGCCCTCGATCCTGATGCTGGACGAGCCCTCGCTCGGCCTGTCGCCGATCCTCTGCACCGAGCTGTTTCATAGCCTGACCGAGGTGCGCCGGGTCGGACTCGGCATCCTGCTGGTCGAGCAGAACGCCAAACAGAGCCTGGCGATCGCCGATCGCGGCTACCTGCTCGAGAACGCCCGCATCAAGCACGAGGACAGCGCCGCCAACCTGGCCAACGACCCGGCGGTGCAGAAGGCCTATCTCGGCGCCGGAACCGACCGGCCGGCGCCGGCGGCGACAGCGGGGGCACCGGCGGCGCACGAGCCGACCCCGTCGCAGATCGCCGCGGCGGCGCTCGCGCGCCTGCCCTACGTCGCGACCTCGGGCGGGCAAGGCGGCGCGCGCCGGAGCGCCGACGAGCTGATTTCGGGCTCGATAGACGACTTGGTGCGGCGGGCGGCGAAG
>CAYTWJ010000009.1:7276-22975 GCA_964442055.1 uncultured Rhodospirillaceae bacterium
ACCCAGGCGAAGCATGTCGAGGTAGTCCGCGGCGCGGCCGGCGGAACGCGGCCTGCCGGCGGTGGCGCGGCCCGATCCAGCGAGAGGCTGCGCTCTGCCCTGGCGGAGATCGAACGGGCGGCGCGCGATGCGCGCCTGGGAACCGCCCCCCCGACGGCGCCCGAGCAAGCCAAGAACGACCGGCGCGATAAGGACGAACCGGGCAACGGCAGCGGGCAAGGGAAGCGGCTATAGCGAGGCGGCCATGGCGAGAAAGTTCAAGGGTATCTACGTCGGCGGCAAATGGCTTGGTACCGGCCGCACCTTTGCCGACGTCAATCCGGCCGACGACAGCTCGTGGGCCGAGGTGCCCGACGGCGGCCGTGCCGAGGCGCGCGCCGCAATCGAGGCGGCGCAGGCGGCTTTCCCGCAATGGGCCGGCCTGCCGTTCTCGCAGCGCGCGCATGCCATGCTGAAGATCGCCGAGGTCCTGGAAAGGCGGAGCAAGGACATCTGCCAGGCGCTGCAGGGCGAAGGCGGCGGCTGGTTCGGCAAGGGCATGTTCGAGACCGGCTACATGCCGGAGATCTTCCGCGCCGCCGCCGCTACCTGCTACGTCGCCATCGGCGAGGTGCTGCCCTCCGAGCACGGCAAGTTCTCGACCGCCGTGCGCGCGCCGATGGGCGTGGTGTCGGTGATCAGTCCCTGGAATTTCCCGGGCCTGCTGACCGGGCGCGGCTTCGCCTTCGCCATGGCGGCCGGCAATACCATCGTGCTCAAGCCGTCGGAGGAAACCCCCTATTGCGGCGGGCTGCTGTTCGCCGAGGTCTGCGAGGAGGCCGGGTTGCCGGACGGTGTGCTGAACGTCGTCACCTGCTCGCGCGCGAACGTTCAGGAAGTCGGCGACGAGCTGGTCGAGAACCCGCTGGTCAAGGGCATCTCGTTCACCGGCTCGACTCCGGTCGGCCGGCAGATCGCCGCCAAGGCGGGCGCGCACCTGAAGAAATGCTGCGTCGAACTCGGCGGCAAGGACGCGCTGATCGTGCTCGACGACGCCGACATGGACCGCGCCACCGCGGCGGCCAATTTCGGCAGCTTCATGCACCAGGGCCAGATCTGCATGTCGGTGGAGAAGGTGCTGGTCCACGAAAGGATCTTCGACGCCTTCCTCGCCAGGTTCGTCGAACGGGCGGCGAAACTGAAAGTGGGTGATCCCCTGAAGGATCCGTCGAACGTGATCGGCCCGCTGATCAACGACAAGCAGGTCCAGCGGGTGAAATCGCAGATCGACGACGCCGTCGCCAAGGGCGCGCGCATCGTGCTCGGTGGCACGGTGAAGGGCCGCTTCGTCGCCCCGACCATCATGACCGGCGTCACCCCGGACATGGCCGTCTATCGCGATGAGACCTTCGGCCCGGTCGTTCCCGTCATCCCCTTCCGCACCGACGACGAGGCCGTCGCGCTGGCCAATGATAGCGAGTACGGCCTGTCTGCCGGTGTCATTACCCGCGACGAGCAACGGGGACTGGCGATCGCCCGGCGGCTCGAGACCGGCATGTGCCACATTAATTGCTCGTCGGTGAACGACGAGCCGCATGTCCCCTTTGGCGGCGCGAAGGCCTCGGGCGTCGGCCGGCACGGCGGGCGATGGGCGACCGAGGCCTTCACCGAAACCCGCTGGATCACGCTGGAACGGGGCGGACGGCGCTTCCCGCCGGTCTTCTGAGGGCCGCGGGCGGCGCAACCGGCGATCGACCGAAGCGAAATCGAAACTGGGGGCGAAAGATGACGAACGCAATACTCTGGGCCGCGGCCATCATCATCCTGCTGGCAGTCGTGATCGCCGTCTTCGCGTGGTTCTACGAACGGGCCACTACCGAGGTCAGCCTGGTCAAGACCGGCATCGGCGGGCGCCAGGTGGTGATGGAGGGGGGCACCATCGCCATCCCGTACTTTCACGAGATTTCGCGGGTCAACATGCAGACGCTGCGGCTCGAGGTGAAGCGCGCCGGCGAGGCCGCGCTGATCACCAAGGACCGGCTGCGCGTCGACGTCGGCGTTGAATTCTACCTCTCCGTCATCCCGACGCCGGAAGGCGTCGCCCGCGCCGCCCAGACCCTGGGCAGGCGGACCTTCCAGCCCGACCAGTTGCGCGGCCTGATCGACGGCATGCTGGTCGACGCGTTGCGTTCGGTGGCGGCGCGCCTGACCATGGACGAGCTGCACGAGAACCGGGGCGCCTTCGTCACCGAGGTCCGCGACAGCCTGGCGGAGGTGCTGGCCCGCATCGGCCTGCGGCTGGACTCGGTGTCGCTGACCGCGCTGGACCAGACGCCCTTTGCCGCGTTGGACGAGAACAACGCCTTCAACGCCGTCGGCATGCGCAAGCTGGCCGAAGTCATCGCCAGATCGAAGAAGGAACGGGCCGAGATCGATTCCGATGCCGAGGTGTCGGTGCGCCGCGCCGCCATGGAGGCGACCAAGCGCAAGCTGCAGATCGACCTCGAGGAGCGCGAGGCCGAGATCGCCCAGCAGCAGGAGATCGAGACCCTGATGGCCGCGCAGCTCGCCGAGGTCGCCCGGCGCAAGGCGGAAGGCGAGCGCGAGGCGGCCCAGGCCCGCATCCGCATGGAGCAGGAGATCCGCGCCGCCGACATCGCCCGCGAGAAGGCGATCCGCGAGGCCGAGATCGCCAGCGCGCGCGACCTCCAGATCGCCGAGCAGGAGCGTCACATCGTGACCGCGGCGAAATCCGAGGCCGAGAGCAAGGCCCAGGCCAACGCCGACGCCGCCAAGATCGACGCGGTCAAGGCGGCCGAGGCGATCGTCACCGCCCGCCAGTTGGCCGAAGCCGAGCGGCACCGGGAGATCGCGCTGATCGCCGCCCGCCAGGAGGCCGAGGCGGCCGCCGACCGCGCCAAGGCCCGGCGCCAGGAGGCCGATGCCCGCAGGCACGAGCGGCTCGCCGAGGCCGAGGCGGCGCGAGCCCGGATCGAGGCCGAGAATACGCGCGCCGAGCATATCGTCGCGATGGAGACCGATCTGGCGCGCCTGCAGGCCCTGCCGAAGATCGTCGCCGAGATGGTCAAGCCGGCAGAGAAGATCAACGCGATCAACATCCACCACCTGTCCGGCCTCGGCGGCGGCTTTTCCTCGCGCGCGGCCCCGGCCGGCGAAAAGCCGGTGGTCAACCAGGCCCTCGACTCGATTCTCGACATGGCCGTGCAATTGCCGGCGCTGAAAAGGATCGGCGAGGAGATCGGCATGAGCTTCGACAAAGGGATCGCCGGCATCGACGACGACAAGGGAGCCGGCACGAAAGGCGGCAAGGACTAAGAATCGCCTCGGCGCGCCGCGGCTCGGCAGACAGAAAAGGGGCGGCCTTGCGGCCGCCCCTTCGTCAACGCGCAGCCCGGCTGGGCTCAAAGGCTCAGCTGGCGCCTGAGCTCGGCGACGCGGTGGGCGTAGGTATGCGCCGACATGACGTGCTCGTAGGCACGATCGACCATCGCCTGGCGGTACGCCTGGTCGCGGAAGCGCGCCAACACGTCGTCAATGTTACTGAAATCGGGCGCCAGCGCGAGGTAGTGCTCGTCCGCCGTCAATATGTCGTTGAAGCGGCCGGGAAACATGATCTGGCAGGTCTTGGTGCCGATGGCGTCGAAATGGCGCGACGAGATGCACTTGCCATAGACCGGTGGCCGCGGCCTGGCGCGGAAGAAGCGGTCGTGGATCTCCGCGAACGGTACCGTCTCGTTGACCGCCGCCTCGTGGCGAACCGGGCCGCGCCGCAGCACCTTGCGGACGGCGACGCGCACCGGCCAGGGCAGCTTGTGGCCGAGGCGGCGCAAGGGCGAATCGTTGGCGATGACGATGCCGCGGCCGCGGTTGCGCTCCTGCAGGTAGCGCCGGATGGCCGACACCGTGGCGTCGTCGCGCTCGAGATACCACGAGCCCGCCTCGGTCGAGACGGTGCCGCGGCAGTTGTTGAGAAAGCCCGCCCAGCCGTCTCGGTCGAAGCGCTGATCGCTGATGTCGACGGGGAAGTCGGGGCCGAAATCGCGGCCGGCGAAATAGTCGTGCAGGCGGTTGCGATCGTCGTCGCCGAGATGCGGGATGTATTTCACCGCCCGAACGCCGATGGCGATGGGGCGCTGAGCCTGCGGCACGAGCGGGCGGAAGGCTTGCGCATTGAGCGCGTGGGGAAGAGCGATGACGCGGGCGCGCACCAGATCGCCGAAGAGGTATTCCCCCGCCTCGAGCAGCAGCTGGGTGGCGACGAAATCGGGCTCGATGCGGCGGAACAGCTCGCGCTTGGCCGCGATCGGCGAGCCCGGCAGGTTGACCTCGTTGCCGACGAAGGAGAGCAGCCGGCCGCGCCGGGCTTGCAGCGCGCCGACGAACGGCTCGAGATAGTCGGTGGTGTCGCCGTTGGTGGAATGCAGCAGCACGACCAGTTCGGCTGCCGCGATCTCGCGCCGAATCGCCTCGTGCCCGCCCCGGGCGCAGATGTTGTGCGCGGTGACGGCAAAGTCCGGCGCCGCCCGCAAGGCGTCAAGCCAGTCGTCGTAATAGCTCAGCCGTGTGGTGTAGTCGGCATGCAGGACGAGCGTGCGGACGCGGGATTGGGCCAGGCGCGTCACTTTGCTATCCGCGGCCACTCGTCGGGTCCGCGGCCCGCGTGCCGCAGGATGCGCGCCCACGCAGCCACTCGACCAGGACGGCGACGATGCGCGGCGCCGAATCGCCGCGCCCGTACTCGTCGATCTCGCGCTGCGGCCGGAAGTCGGGCCCGCGCCACAGGCGGTTCCAGCCGCTTTCGACCGTCTCGACCCATTCGGTCTCGTCGCGCAGGGTGATGCAGCGCTTGCGGTGGAAATAGGCCTCCTTCTGCACGCCGCCCGAATCGGTCAGCACCAGCGCGCAGGCATCGAGCAGCCGCACCATGTCGAGATAGCCGACCGGCGCGATCACGGTCAGGCCGTCGAGGCCGATTCCGAAACGCTCCGCCGCTTCGCGGGTGCGAGGATGCAGCGGTAGCACGACCGGCCGCTCGCGCGCGGCGGCGCGCAGATAGTGGACGACGGCGGCGAGCCGTTCGCCGCTCGCCGTATTCTCGGCGCGATGCACCGTGGCCACCGCGAAGTTCCCGGGCGCCAGCCCGAGGCGGCCGAGGATGGTCGAGTGCGCGCGGGCGCGCGCCACCGCGTCGAGCGCCACGTCGTACATCACGTCGCCCACTTGGTGGACGCCGCGCGTGATGCCTTCGCGGCGCAGGTTCTCGACCGCGGTCGCGGTCGGGCAGAACAGGAGGTCGCCGAGATGGTCGACGACGACGCGATTGAGCTCCTCGGGCATGGCGCGGTTGAACGAGCGCAGGCCCGCCTCGACATGCGCCACCGGAATGCGCAGCTTGGCGGCGGCGAGCGCGCCGGCCAGCGTCGAGTTGGTGTCGCCGTAGACCAGCACCGCATCGGGGCGCTCGTCCAGCAGCACGGTCTCCAGCGCCTCGAGCATGCGGCCGGTCATCTGGCCGTGGCCGCCGCCGCTTATGCCGAGATTGCGCGCCGGCGCCGGGATGCCGAGCTCGTCGAAGAAGATCTGCGACATCCCGGCGTCGAAATGCTGTCCGGTATGCACCAGCGGACCGGAAAGGTCGGCCGAGCCAGCTATCGCGCGGCTCACCGCCGCGGCCTTGATGAACTGCGGCCGCGCGCCGACGATGCCGACGATCTTGTACTGGGCCAAACCGGTATCCTTAGCGCGCTGCCGGCCCTGGCATGAAATAGCTGTGCTGGGCGATGCAGCGGCGGATCACGTCGGCGTTGGCCCGCGTCCAGGCGACGGTGCGCTCGAGCCCCTCGCGCAAGCCCGTACCGGCCTCGAAGCCGAGTTCGCGGCGCGCCTTGGCCGGATCGCCGTAGCGCTTGCCCGAACGGTCCCAGTCGCGCGCCGGCTTGAGGTCGATGCCGGCGGCGTTGCCGGTCAGCTCGTTGACCAGCCGGGCGAGGTCGAGGATCGAGGTCTCGACACCGGAGGCCAGGTTGTAGACTCCGCCGGCCTTGCCGCGCAGCGCGCAGGCGATCAGCCCCTCGACGATGTCGTCGACGTAGATGAAGTCGCGGGTGGCGATGCCGCCGTTCTCCACCGGCAGCGGCTCGCCGCCGAGCGCCTTCCAGACGAAGGTCGGGGTGACGTTGCGCCACACCGTCGCCGGCGTGCCGCGCCAACGCCCCGCGCCGAGAATCTCGCCCGGCCCATAGACGTTCTGGAAGCGCGCCTTGACGAAGGGCACGCCGTGGCGCTGCCAGTAGTAGTTGCCGTGGAACTCGCCGATGATCTTGGAGATCTGATAGGGGCTGTCCAGATAGAGCGAGACCGGATCGTCCTCGCCCGTCGCCTCGGCGGCATCGAACGTCTTCTGCGCCACGGTGCAGCCGGCCGAGGCGTAGACCAGCGCCTTGAGGCGGCGGAAGCCCTTGACCCGCTCCAGCAGCTTGAGCGTGGTCAGCGTGTTGTTCTCGTGGTCGAGCAGCGGATCGGCCTGTGAGGACTGGTTCCCATGCAGGGTCGCAAGGTTGAAGATGACGTCGAATTCGTCCTGCAGCGCGCAAAGCGCGCGATCATCGGTGATCGAGCGCGGGATGAACTCGACATTCGGCGCCTTGGGCACGTTGCTGATGTCGGCCGAGAGCAGGTTGTCGACGATCAAGAGCCGTTGTGGCGCGTCCTCGAGAATGCGCCGGCAGAGGTTCGAGCCGACAAAGCCGGCGCCGCCGACGACAAGAACAGTGCCTCCCGAGAATCCTTGACTAGTCATTGCTCCAGGGCCCTCAACGTGCGGTCGTGCCAAGGCGACGGCATCATCTGACTGGCCGCTTTGTCGCCTCAATGTAAAGGTTCCAGCCGAAATGGCGGGCAAATATGCTCTCGCTGCAGCTCGGTAGCAACGGAATCAGCCGGTTGACCAGCCAGGGCCAGACAATGAGCTGGCGCCAACTCAACTGATTGAGACGGAACCGCAGATCCGCGAATTTTGCCAGCAGGCGGCGCGCTTCCCGCTTGCTGTAGACCATGGCCAGCGGACAATCCGGGCCGTCGTTCATGTTCACGGCTTGCGCCTGGGTCTTGCCGCGATAACGCGGGTCGAACAGACGCCGCAACGGCAGAATGACCAGATATTTCCAGCTGTAGCGGTGATAGAGCATCAAGATCAGCTTGCCGCCGGGCTTCAGCACGCGATGCATCTCGGCCAGCATCGGACGCGGGTCTTCGATGTGGTGCAATACGCCCATGGAACAGGCAATATCGAAGAAATCGTCTGGGAACGGCAGCGAGTTTCCGTCGGTGCTCTGGAACTGACCCTTCAAGCCCGCCAACTCGAAGCGTCGCCGCGACAGGCCGACCGCCGTCGCGGTCAGGTCGACGCCATGGACCTCGGCACCGTGGCGCGCGTATTGGGCGAGGACGTAACCGTTGCCGCAGCCGACATCGAGGACCCGCTTGCCGGCGGAGCGGCTGTAGCCATGGATACGGTCGGAAAATTCATAGGGTTCGCAGTCATCCGCCTCCCGGATCGCGTCGAAAGTACGGAAGAACTCGACCGTGCCGGGAGCGGCGCCGATGGCGCTGGCCGCCACAGGGTTCCTCTCCCAGAACTCGCGAACCTGGGCGTTGCTGATGCGAGCTGCGACCTGCCCGCCGGCCTGGCCGGGCATCACCGAAACAGCTTGCGTTCGCGCCGACTGTGCGGCGCCGACGGCGTTATCGCCGTCAGCGACGGCCGCCCGCTTGCGCAGGATCATTCCGACCTCGAGCGGCCTGTACAAGAGAGGGGCCGTCATCTTGCGCAGGCGCGGCAGCCTGGCGGTCAGCGCGTAGACAAGGCCCGACGCCGCACGCCTGAGCGGCTCGGGCAGCGGCAAGGGCAGCCTGATCTTTCTCGACGATATGGCGCAAACGTGCGCGGTCTCGATCCACTCGAAATCGAAGACCCTGCAAAGCAGAAGCCGCAGGCTCGCTTCGTCGAACGTGCGTAGATGAATGAACTCGTACGGCTGGTCCTCCGCAACGTACGGGTGCAGGTCTTCACGATCCGGCACCCGGACGACGAAATAGCCACCGGGTTTCAGCACCGCATCGATCGCGGCCACCGCCTTATTCAAGTCCATCACATGCTCAAGCACATCGGTGGCGATGACCACATCGAAGGCCTCCGGCGCATAGGGATTGTCCTCGATTTGCGCGCAGCAGACGTCGATGCCCTTCAGCCGCGTTGTTTTCAGATATTCCAGGCTGACGTCGCAGCCATAACGCTCCAGCTCGGGAAAATGGCCCAGCACCCGGCCAAGGCCGACGCCGACATCGAGAATGCGGGCGCCGGGGCGCACGACCTTGCGCAGCTGGGCAATGGTCGCCTCTTCCAGATCGCGCCACACCGATTCGCGGAAAAAGGGGTTGCCGCTGCCCTCGGCGACCGACTGAAGATGATCCGCCGCGATCTTGTCGTAATTGACCGAATATCGAGTGGAAGCCGAGAAGACCGGGATGCCGCCATCGATCGCCAGCGGCGCGCGATTGTAAACGGTCATATCGGGCGGCCCATTCATGATTTCCTTGTGAGACCGGTCAGAGGACATGACCCGCCACCTTGGGCGAGGCCCCTGCCAAAGTCCCGCGCCGTCGCTGGGCGAGGAGCATCACGATCGAGGCCGCAAATGACTGTAGATCTGCGTAACGCCGTGTGCATCGTACCAGGCGAGCACGCGGCGGATGGTCTCAGGGAATCCCGCCTTGGCCTTCCACCGGAATGCCGCCTCGGTCGCCGCGGGATCGAGGACCACCGCCGGTACGTCGTCGGCGCCGGGCGGCACCGTTTTCGGCGGCGGATCGACGGCGACGCCGAGATGGGCGGCAACCTGGTCGAAGACCTGCCGGATCGAGTGCCCCTCGCCGGTGGACACGTTGAAGACGCCTTCCGGCGCGCCCTCGGCGAGCACCAGGTCCATCAGCGCCAGGAAATCGTCCATGTCGAGAAAGTCGCGCACCGTCTCGCTGCAGAAGCAGGCCTGCCCGGCCTTCAGGCGTTTGTAGAAGGTGGGGATCGGGCCGATCGCCAGCCGCGGCCCGGTGACGTTCGCGAGCCGCAGCGAAACGTAAGGCAGGCCGCCCAGCGCGACATACTGCTCGCCCGCGGTCTTGGAGATGCCATAGGACGTGAATGGCCGGCAGGGATGATCGACCGGGATTGGCACCCTCTCGGGCCGGCCGTAGCAGAGCGCGGTCTGCAGGTTGACGAAGCGGGAAACGCCGCTCGCCTTGGCGGTTTCGACGACGTTGATCGTGCCGAGGACGTTGGTCGCTGCGTCCTCGCGCCAGTCGTTCGGGTCCTTGTAGGAGGCCGCGCAATGGATCACGTGGGTCGGCTGGAAATTGCCGAAGCAGCGGTCGACGAGGCCGCGGTCGGCGACGCTGCCCTCGACCACGACGACCCCCGGCACGCCGGCGAGGGTCTCGCGGTGCGCGGTGGCGAAGTTGTCGATGACGAGAACCTTATGGCCCCGGGGCAGGTACCTCTCGACCAGATTCGAGCCGAGGCAGCCCGCCCCGCCGGTGAGCAGGATGCGCATGGCCGTCAGTCGGCCTGCTTCTGCTTGAGATGCGTGAACCCGCCCTGCACGCCGTATTCCCGGTAATAGGCGACGGCGGCGCGCACGATCTCTGACAGCGGCGTGAACTCGAGCGCCCCGAAATCAACGAAGGTGCGCGAGGGGTCGAGCAGGATGGTCGGCGCGTCGTCGGGGCCGAGCGGCCGGATCTCGGGCTCGGGATATTCGTTGAGCCCCATCGCCGCGACGACGGCGTCGTAGAGCTCCTTGATCGCCACGTCCTTTCCCGACGAGAAATGGTAGGCGCCATGACCGGCGCCGCCGGCGGCGCGCACCACGGTCGCCGCCAGGTCCTTGACGTAGACGAAGTCGCGTCGGGCCTCGGTGACGAAGCAGCGTTTGTTCTGCGACAGGCGCTGGAAGAAGATCGGCAGCGGGCCGCTGACGTTGCGCGGGCCGACCACGTTGGCCAGCCGGAAGGTGACATAATCGAGCCCGGAATATTCCAGGTAATATTCGGCGGTCGTCTTGGAGATGGCGTAGGAGGAATTCGCCGGGTTGCGCGGGTGGGCGAGCGTGATCGGCTGCTCGAGCGGCTTGACGCCGTAGCACAGCGCGGTCTGGAAATAAATGAAACGCGCGACCTTGTGGCGCTTCGCCGCCTGCACCAGGTTGGCGCCGCCGACGCAGTTGGTCAGCGAATCGTTGTACCAGTCGTCGGGGTCCTTGTAGGACGCCGCGGTGTGGACCAGCACGTCGGGCTTGAAGTCCGCGACCGTCCGTTCGATCAGCGCCGGGTCGGCGATCGAGCCTTCGACCAATGCGAGATTCGGGTGGGGCTTCAGGTTGTCGCGCCGGCCGGTGGTGAAATTGTCGATCGCCACCACCTTGTCGCCGCGGGCGAGCAGCAGTTCGGCCACGTGCGAGCCGACCAGGCCGTAGCCTCCGGTAATCAACGCCTTCATCTCGGTTCCTTGTGCTTGCCGCGAATGGTGCCGGCGCCTATGCCGCCAGGGCGCGGATCTCGGCGCTGCGGTCGTGGAACTGCTGGTGCCAGAGCTCGAGGCTCAACAGGCCCCAGGTCTTGCGCGAGAAGCGCGCGGCCCGGTCGAAGTTGATCAGCACCGTCTCGGCATGGAGATAGGGCCGCTGGCGCGCGGAACGGCTGCGGAAGACGTCCTGGACCATGTCGTGCAGCTCGCCGTCGAACCACTCCTTGAGCGGCACCGGGAAGCCCATCTTGTCGCGGCGCCTCAGCAGGGCTTCGGGCAGGATGTCGGCGAAGGTGGTCTTGAGCAGGTGCTTCATCTGGCCGCCCTCGAACTTGATGTCGGCCGGCACCGTGGCGGCGAACTCGATCAGCGGGTGATCGAGCATCGGCACGCGGCTCTCCAGGCCGTGGGCCATCGACATGCGGTCTTCGACATGCAGCAGCGCGGGCAGCAGGCACTTGAAATCGAAGTGCGTCATCTTGTCGAAATAGGCTTCCTTGCGCACGTTGGCCTGGTTGTTGAAGATGGCGCGGAAATCGGCGCGGACGCGCTCGCGGTCGAGCGCGCTCCAGTCGACCTCGTCGCGCATGTCGTTGGAGCGGTCGATCAGGCGCAGGTAGCGGTCGTCGAGCGCGCCGAACAGCCCCTCGCGCCAGAACTCGGCCATCAGCGGCTTGTATTCGCGCAGCACCCCGAGGTTGGGCACGATCGATTCGATGGTGACGACGTAGTGGCCGTTCCTATAGGTGCCGTCGATCGCCGCCTTGATGCACTGCTCGAAATAGGCGAGCAGATAGCGGGCATAGCCGCCGAAGATCTCGTCGCCGCCCTGGCCGCCCAGCACCACCTTGAGGTGGCGGGCGGCGAGCTGCGAGACCATGTACTGCGGGAACGCGCCCGGACCGGCGACCGGCATGTCGAGATGCCAGATCACGTCGCGGATATGGCGGCGAAAATGCTCGGCGGTGATGTCGATCTCGTGCAAGGCGCAGCCCACGGTCTGAGCCACCGTGCGCGCATAGGCGCTCTCGTCGTAGCCGGGATGGCTGGTGAACTTGCCGTGGAAGGACAGCCGGTTGGCCGGATTGGCCTTGACCGCCATCACCGCGATCAGGCTCGAATCGATGCCGCCCGAGAGGTAGGCGCCGACCGGCACGTCGCTGCGCAGATGCAGACGCAGCGAATCCTCCATCAGCTCGCCGAGCCGCGCCTGGAAATAGCCGGTGCTGTGCTCGAAGTCGACGTCGTAGCGCACGTCCCAGTAGCGCCAGGGCCGGACCCTGCCGTTCTCCACTGCCAGGGCGTGGCCGGGCAGCAGCTGCTTGACGCCCTTGAACATCGTCTGTTCGCCGATGGTGTATTGGAAGGTGAGGTACTCGGCGAGCGCGCCGGCATCGGTGGCGATCTCGGGCAGGAACGGCAGCAGCGCCTTGATCTCGGAGGCGAAGAGGAAGCGGTCGCCGGCGACCGCATAGTAGAAGGGCTTGATGCCGAAACGGTCGCGGGCGCAGAAGAGCCGCCGCTTCTTCTCGTCCCACAGCGCGAAGGCGAACATCCCGCGCAGCTGCGCGAGGCAATCGGTGCCGTGGCGGTCGTAGGCGGCGAGGATGCATTCGGTGTCGGAGCGGGTGCGGAAGGCCCAGCCGCCCTTCAGCGCCTCCTGCAATTCGAGGTAATTGTAGATCTCGCCGTTGTAGGTGACGACGCAGCCGTTCGGGGCCGCCATCGGCTGGGCGGCGGCGGGCGTCAGGTCGATGATGCTGAGGCGGCGGTGGACGAAGCCCGCGGAATCGTCGGTCGCCCGCCAAGCGCCCTCGCCGTCCGGCCCGCGATGGGCGATCAGCCGGCTCATCGCGGCCAGCGCCGGCGCGAGGCGCGGCATCGGCGCGCCCGAAAGGCTGATCATTCCGGCGATGCCGCACATGGCGCTGAATTATGTCCCGCGAAAAATCGCAAAATCGAGTCGCGTTGCGAACCCCGCACTCGACCTCGCAGCATCGACGGGCTCGCGACCAGACGGCGTCAATGCCACAAACCGGAGTCGAAGACAAGTCACGAGCGCACCGAACCGGCTGCAGTTGGCAGATTATCCCGTAACGTCGGCACTATTACCGGTTTAGCGTTGAGTATGTGCGCCACCTCGTTGACGACAAGCTCCGGGTACTTCAACGCCATTGCGGATAGCCCAGCAAACTCGTACTCGCCATCGAACGGCAAAGAACGAGCCAAACCGGTGAATCCGCTTCCTGCCCATAACACGCGCTTAACTCTGCCCGATTCGAACATCCGAACGACGTCGAAGCTTGTCAGCGCCGGCCCAAACTCTGGTTGCACATCCGTAGTGTCGTAGGCATAGATTAGCAGCGCCGACCTGTCTGCGCTGACGACAAGGCGGCACGCACATTCATCGACGCATTGAAGAATGAGGCACCATCGGCGAAGTTTTGCTAAGTCTAGCAAGAACGCGATTTCCCATCGACCGCGGTTGCGGGCGAGCGATAGCCTGACAACTGTCTGCAGTAGCGTCAAATCGCGAATCATCGACCTAATCAACTGCAAGTCGATAGAGGTTAAGAACGCGGCGGCGGCACGATAGAAACGCCGCAACGTGTTGCGCACTCGCAATCCCAACCGCCGGGGCAACAGCGTCAGCGCGATGTCCAGTACCCTGACAGCAAAAGCAATAAACCGCGACCAATGCGCCCTAATTTGGCCCCGGCGCCTTGCCGTCCGTTCAATCTCCAAAAACAGTTCCGGGCGATATTCCGGCCGGTCCGGCATCATGTCGGCCCGGTAGGTTTCGTCGATTACTCGATCAACAAAACGGACCATCGCCGCAAATGAATTCTCGGGATTTAAAGCAACCTCTTCGTAGGCACAATCGATGATCGCCCTTGCTCGTTCCGGGTTGCGAATAATTGCCACAACTTCATGCATGTTGCAGTGGTCTCGGGCCAGCGGCACGTAATGGCGCCACGGTACGAGCCGCCCGGAATACTGCCCCTCGTACAAGATCATCAGAGTGCGCAGGCTGGCCGCTTCAAAACACCGCGGCGAAATCACATTGATATTCACCCGGCCGTCCACTTCCTTGAAGTAAAGATCCCGCAGCAATTCGAAGGGGGCGTCGGGGTCTCGCTCTAAGTGTGCCTCGACAGCTCCTTGAATTTGGCCGGTGAAATCGCACACGCTCGACCCGCTCTCGGTACCAAGTACCGACTTGCAATTACTCAGGAAATCTATCCATGCCTCACCGTATATGCGGTCCGCCTCGCGCGTCGAGATATCGCATTTCAGTCCCCACCGCGGCGCGTCCGCCATTACTCGCTCGGCGATCACCCACTTTTCCATTGCATGCGCGCCAAGCCACGCAGGTAGTTTACGGGCTCGATAGCCGATTTCGATTTCACGCGCCTCATAGGGGCGAACGTCGCGATGGTTCAGGTGCTCCGGCACATAACCAGCGAGAACGGTTTCCCGGCGCACGCCTGGTAGCGCCAGCGGCGAATAGACGGCATCAATCACGTCCGGTGGAGCAAGCCCGAACAGGGCGTGAATGCGCATCGCATGCAGTGCCGTACAAGTATCATTGATGAAACGATAATCGTCTTGAACGAACGCAATCTTGAGGCCACGAAAAGTCCGTATCCGTGTACGCGTCCATGGGGATATGAAGCTGTCGTGGCACGCTACTAGCGAATAGTGGATTATCAGGCCGTCGAAGACACCGAGGTCTACATGCGGGGGCAAATCCCGGCGGAAATTCAAGATGTTCACTTCGTGGCACGAGTACCGTTTAAGGCCTTCAATATGATCGATGATGGTACTCGCGACTCCCGGGTGGTAGTCGCAGAGAAGAAGCAATTTCAAACGGCGCGCGACGACACCCTTGTTGTTCTTGCCCTTCATCGTTCTGGGCCCACGATGCGAAAACCGACCTCACCGACGCGTTCGATTCGTCCCGTCTTTTGGGCCTGGACCACGATTTCTAGCGGTGGCATGAAAAGCTGGGCAAACCATGCGGGCCATGTCGTAACGTCAGCAGGGTCAGCTAGGTGCGCGGCGATCCATTTTTGAAAACTGTTGTAGACGCGTTGGCGATGCAGGCCGCGCTGCCAGAATGCCTGCGGTCGGCCAAGAATGAACCCGTCGGTCCACGACTTCTCGATTTCGAAGCCTGCGCCGACAAGACACTCGCGCAAGCTGCTGCGGTTGAAGCTGCGAAGATGAACGAACGAATACCGACAGCCAAGATGTGGTGAATACGCCAGCAGATTTTCCCGCAGCGGAACGCGCACGTACGCTCGCCCGCCGGGGCGGAGTGCGCGATTGAGCGACAACAGGAACGACCCGAGATTAAGTACGTGTTCCATTACGTCGGTAGTGACGACAAGATCGAAAGCCTCGCGGAATGGTAGGTTTTCCGCATTGGCTTGTACGAGTCGTACTTCTGGCAGGTCGTCAAAGCGATTTAGGTAGGCCATCGAAATATCGACTACCGTTAGGGAGCGCGCGGAACCTTTCGCCAATTGACGGGTCAGCAACCCTTGACCGCAGCCGACGTCGCACACGTCAAGGCCATCGATTCGCCCAACATACCTCGCCATATTGCGGGCTTGATTTGCCACATAGCGAGAATCAAGAATCCCGCCATCAAGATCGTCCGCTGCTACCCGGTCATAATTCGCGAAGTATTGCTGCAAAACAGGATCGCTGTAATCGTGCTTACCAAACCAAACCTCCACCCGATCCCTGTGGCATCCCTTCCATCCACAAGCGGAGCACAGCAATTCGCCGGTTGTGAGCGTCGCTTCGCAATCAGGACAAACGGCACTCACGACTCGGCTCGCGACATTTGCCACTCGCCCGGATGATGAAACATCGAGGGGTCGTCTGAATATTCAGCCACGACCCGGAACTCAAAGCTGCGCGATAGCAGATCATATGGAATGGCTGAGTTAACCTGCTCAAGGTCCAGTTCCTTGTAGATTGCAGCCGACGCGACAAACCGACCATTTCCGAGCAAGAGGGTCGGAAAATGCAGCCGGACAATGCGCCGTTCGCCGGCACAGGCAGAGAAGCACTCGTAGTCGCTGCAATGCCGGCTCAAGAGCCTTCCA